>CAUVJW010000001.1:0-52200 GCA_963552295.1 uncultured Streptococcus sp.
CTAGTGATAATGACACCATTATCCCGTTATAAAGCAATGGAAAGTTCGCTACAGTCGTGGCGAACTTTTTTTCGTTCCCGCGACTGTTCCCGTTCCGAGGAGGAGAGCATTTTGCCCGTTGCCTTGCGGTACGCCAAATGTACTAAAATCACACAGCGCATTTATTATTCCATATAGTTTCGTGCATTAATAAGAATGAGAGCACTACTGTGTTAGAATTTCTCTTTGAAGTTGACGATGAGAAGAATCGAGCGGATTTTATAATAGCAGTAATGGGGGATGGCATTCAAAGTGAATTACGTACGCTTGAAAATTTATTTTCTAGAGTACGTTTGAATCTTGAAAGAGCTTGAGACTATGGCTCAAGCCGGTGCCCCATTACAGCTATTATAAAAAAATCCGCAAGGATTCGAATCATCGTCTTAGGCTAACGCTCAAGAAGCACCATAAGAAATCCTTTGCTCAGTCGATGCACTACTTATTTTATAAAAAACTCACGAAAAAGCGCTGAAATATGGTATTATAGTGAAATAAGGAGGAATGCACTGTGCGAATTATTTCAGGAGAATTTGGCGGAAGACGCTTAAAGGCAGTACCGGGCCAAAATACTCGTCCGACGACTGACAAGATAAAAGAATCGCTCTTCAATATTCTTGGCGGTTATTTTGACGGAGGAGTCATGCTCGACATGTACAGCGGAAGCGGAGCCGTTGCCATCGAGGCCGTCTCTCGTGGGATGGAACGTGCGTTTCTATTCGAGAACAATCGCCTTGCACAAAAGACGATTGAGCAAAATATTGAGATTACAAAATCACCCGAGCAATTTCATTTAAAACGACAAAACGTGAAACAAGGACTCAAAACCATTGCGAGTGATCCAGCGTTTGAACCGTTCGAGTTGGTGTTTATGGATCCGCCATATCGCCTACAAGAAATTGTAAAGGACATTGAGCAGTTGCAAGAGTTGAATCTAGTTTCTCCAGATTGCGTGATTGTCTGCGAGGTGGATAAGGAAGTGCAACTTCCAGAGCGGATTTTAGACTTTGAGCAATATAAGCGTGTGGAGTACGGCATTACAGCCCTAGTGTTCTTTGACCGTGCGACTAGCGAAGAGGAGGCTTAATATGAGAAAAGCGGTAGTAGCAGGAAGCTTCGACCCGATTACAAATGGGCATTTAGATATTATCGAGCGAAGCAGTGAGCTCTTCGATGAAGTGATTGTGGTTTTATCGCATAATGTTCAGAAAAATTATTTATTTTCTTTAGATGAGCGGAAATCACTGGTTGAAGAGGTAATTGCGCATGTACCTAATTCCAGAGTGGTAGCCGTAAGCGGAGGCTTAACTGTAGAAGCAGCGGCACAATTAGGAGCTAGCGTTCTTGTCCGTGGCGTTCGAAACGCAACCGACTTTGAATATGAAGCGACTCTTGCATCTCATAACCGTGTTCAAAATGGTGATGTTGAGACAGTATTATTACTCAGCAAAGAAGAGTACCGATTTGTAAGTTCGTCAATGATGAAGGAATTAGCTCGATTTGGAGGGGACGTAACACCGTTTGTTCCAAGTGTAGTAGCCGATGCCTTACAAGAAAAATACAAAGATGCGCCTGAACGCACAATAAAAATGGATGAGGAGATAACAGATGTCAAAGGTTAAGAAGATTATTATTGCAGCCTTAATTTTTGTTGTATTAGCGATTGTTGCGATGATTCCAATCCCGTATGTGATTGAATCGCCAGGGACTGCAGAAGAAGTATCCCAATTTTTAACGATTAGTGGAGCAAAAGATGAGGATCCAGGATCACTGCGGGTGCTGACGGTGTATGTCGAGCAGGCGACCGTTTTAACGTACTTTAAGAAGTTCTTGAAGCATCACGAAATGGTTCCGTCTGAAGAGGTATTCGGGGATTATACGCCAGAAGAATTCGATGCCCTGCAAGATTTCAGTATGCGTAATGCGCGTTCAAAAGCGGTTCGAGTTGCTTTTGAAGCTGCTGGAAAAACGGTCGAACGACATGTAAATGGTATTTTCGTCACACGTGTGGATCCAAACTCTAATTTCCGTGACAAGTTAAAAGTTGGAGATATTATCGAAACGATTGATGGAAAGAGCCCAGGCAATACCGATGAGAGCTTTGAAGATTTAAGAGACTATTTAGCAGGACTTGAACCAGGACATACGCTAGTCCTTCAAGTGAAACGTGATGATGCAACAATGACAATCAGCGCGAAGTTGAAAATGAATAGCCGTACTGGTGGTATCCGTCTTGGATTTGGCGGGGAAGTGGATGAAGATGTGACTTCTGACCCATCCGTTGAATTCGACGCACATGGCGTAAGTGGCCCTTCAGGTGGTTTGATGTTCACGCTTGAAATCTATAACCAAATTACGAATAGTCATTTGAAAAACGGACATAACATTGCCGGAACAGGAACGATTGAATTAGATGGAACGGTTGGACGTATCGGTGGAATTGATAAGAAATTAGTAGCTGCGGTTGAAGCAGGTGCGACAGTTTTCTTAGCACCTGATGATGAAATCACGGATGAAATGCGTGCACGTTATCCAGATATTAAATCAAACTACGAAGAAGTCAAAGAAGCGGCTGAAAAGCTAGGAACAGATATTAAAATTTATCCTGTGAAGACTTTGGATGAAGCTATTGAAATTCTAAAAAATCTATAGCCAATGAGTCATTTTTCTCATATCTTTAATTGGAGAAATCTTTTTAAGGAGTGAGAGGAATGGCTTTTTTTGATGAGTGGAAAGAAAAATGGGAGTCGTGGAGTTTAGCGGTCAAAGGCGCGGTCATTGGTGGAGTGCTTCTTTTATTAGTTGGTATTGGGTCGTTTGTGTCTAAAAAAGAAGAAGCTGTGGAAGAAACCGAAGCGGTGGTAACGACAGTCTTGGCGGAGAAAACGGAAGAAAGTACGACGCTAGAAGCGGTTATTTTCGTTGATATTAAAGGGGCCGTGAAAAAGCCGGGAGTCTATCAAATGAAGGTTGGGGACCGTGTGAAAGACGCGATTGATGCCGCAGGAGGACTGACAGCGGAGGCAGATAGCCAGAAAGTGAACTTGGCGCAAAGAGTAGAAGACCAGATGGTGATTGTTGTGCCAAAAGTGGGAGAAGAAGCTGAGGCAATTCCAGCGGGTGCAACGAGTAAAGAAGCATCCAAAGAAGGAAAAGTGAATATTAATACGGCAACGGTGGAAGAGCTGAAGACATTGAAGGGTGTCGGCGAGAAAAAGGCCGAGGCGATTATCGAATACCGAAAGAAGAATGGTTCGTTTAAGACGAAGGAAGACTTGATGAAAGTCCGCGGCATTGGCAAGAAGCTCTTCGAGTCCTTTGAGGAAAGGATTGTGACGCAATGAGTTACTGGATACTAGCAGTTCTTGTAGCGTCAGGCATCGTTGTCTTTGAAGGGACAGTCGCTTGGTGGATTGTCCCTTTATTCATCATTGTTGTGGCGTGGAAACGAGGGCACGAAGCTTGGAAAAGAGTAGTCGGTGTCATGCTATGTGTAGCGGTTGGGGTACGGCTGTTTTTGTATGTACGTGAAATGTCTCAACCTGCTTTTACTGTCGATGATGCGATACAGGGGCAACTCGTGTTAAATCCAAACCAGTTGAAGGTGAATGGGGATTTGGTAACGGGAACGGCCACGCTGGAAGCAGGAACGAAGCACGAGAAAGTCTTTTTTTATTACGTACTGGAGTCGGAATCTGAGCAACAAGCCTTCTTGCAGTTGCGAGAAGTAGTCAGAGTTACGGTGGACGGGACCATTGAAGAAATTGAGCATGCACGCAATAAAGGGAATTTCGATGCGAAAAACTACTATTTGAGTCTTGGTGTGCTTCATGCCTTAAAAGTCGAGCGAATAAATTCTAGTATGAAGTCCGTCCCAGATTTCTGGAGCTATGTGGAGCATCTGCGGTCTCAGTTGTTGCGAGTTGTAAGAACTCAAAAAGACAGCCGCATCAAACAATATACAGGAGCCTTACTCTTGGCGGACCGAACGGGTTTTAGCGAAGAAGAGTGGGAACAATATAAACAGCTTGGCCTCTTGCATCTCTTAGCGATTTCCGGATTACATATCTCCTTAATGGTCGCCTGCATTGAACGACTCTCGTGGCGAAGCGGTATTACTAGGGAGAAAACGAAGGGATTACTGGTGCTGTTTGTAGTGCTCTACGGATTTGTGATTGGCTGGAATATTAGCGGCACCCGTGCGATTGGAATGGTGTTGTTAGCCGCCTTATCCAAACCGTTCATCAAAAGACGTGGAAGCATACAGATGGATTGCTTACTCTGGATGGCGATTGTTTCCATCCTCCTTTGGCCAGGCATTCTTTTAAATGTGGCCTTTCAACTCAGTTATGGATTAACAGCCATTATTATTTTTCTCTCGAAATGGCAACACGCGGTCTTGCCTCGCATTCGGGCTAATTTGTGGGTGCCGATTGGGATGAGTCTGATTGCATTGCCGCTTCTGTGTCAGTATTTCTTTTACTGGAATGCGCTGAGTATTCTTTTGACCGCGCTCTTTTCGATGCTATTTGAAATGCTGCTATTTCCATTGTTAACCGCCTATTTATTCGCGGTACTTTTTGGTTTTGTTCCGCTAATAGAACTTCTGACAACGATTGGAGAATTCATTCTTTCTGGAGTTTCTCGTGTCCTTGCGTTCTGCCAGCAGTTGTCCTTTACGAAATTCATACTGGGGATTTGGGACAAATGGGAAGTGGTTCTCTTTCTTACAATCCTTATTGTCGTCGGGATTTTATTCGAGCAAAGAAAGATGACGATAAAAAAAGGAGTCCTATCTATACTCGCCATACTTGCGCTATTAATTGAAGTACCATATCACTGGGGAACAGAACTCGTGATGGTGGACGTTGGGCAAGGGGACTCCATCCTTTTACTAGCGCCAGGTTGGAATCAGGCGACACTTATCGATACAGGTGGCCTCTCGGATTTTAAACAGAAAGAGGCGTGGCGGCACAGGAAGAAAAAAGACCAAGGAATTACGACAGTTGTTCCCGCCTTGCAAGCAGAAGGCCTCTCGGAGCTCTCACAAGTCATGTTGTCTCATGGGGACGAAGACCATGTTGGAAACTTAAAAACCATCGCCAAGCATCTCACTATCCGTCAACTCATTATCGGGAAAGGCATGGAGAAAATTCCACTGATGCAGGAGATGAAGAAGAGGCATCCAACGATACAATGGCGATTAGTACTGGCAGGAGACGAGTGGAAATGGAATGAGACGAAATGGAAGGTGCTATGGCCAAAAGGTTTGTCTCATGCGGAAAATGAAGACTCGATACTGGCGCTAGTGACAGTGATGAAGCAGACCATTCTTCTCACAGGAGACGCTTCAGAGAAGGTGGAAGAGGCTGTCGTTCAGGCGTATCCAAACTTGCGGTTCTCAATCCTTAAAGCGGGGCATCACGGGAGCAGGACATCGAGTGGCGAGGCGCTGCTCAAACTCGTTCAACCAAGGCTCGCGTTCATATCGTGTGGGAAGCACAATCACTATGGGCATCCCAGTCCAGAGACTTTGGCGAGCTTGAAAGCTACTGGCGCTATCATTTTCCGGACGGATCAAGACGGGCAAATTCGGCTTCGTTTCACCCGCGAAAAATTAGAAATCACAACGACACTTACGAAACGGAAAAAAGAATTGAAACAATAGACAAAGACTCGTTTTCAAGATAAACTAAAACAACAGGAGGCGAAGAAATGGAATTTGAGAAACAGCTCAATCGAATTAAAAAAGGGCAAGTCAGTCTGGTTTATCTCGTTCAAGGGAAAGAACCGTACTTACAAGAGCTTGCACGTAAAGTATTTTTGGGCACCATTGTCGCTCCTGAAGATCAAGATTTGAACGTGGGACGATTCAATATGGATGAAGTGTCCGTTCAAACCGCGGTTCAAGATGCCGAGTCTGTGCCATTTTTTGGAGACCGCAGATTGGTTATGATTGATAATCCAACGTTTTTAACAGGGGAGAAGGAAAAGAAATCCATCGACCATCAGTTGGACCGCCTACAAGCGTATTTAGAAAATCCGATGGATAGTTCGGTGATGGTTTTCTTTGCGCCGTACGAAAAGTTGGACCAACGTAAGAAAATCGTGAAACAGTTGAAGAAGGTTGCCGTTCTTCTCGATGCAAGCGAACTCTCAGAACGCGATGTGAGACAATACATCAAGGACTATTTACGTTCGCAACAATATGGCATTCAAGAAGAGGCGTTAAACACTTTACTCCTCAAGACACAATACTCGCTTACCACTTGTATGAAAGAGCTTGATAAATTAATGGTTGCCGAAATTGGAACGTATTCCATTCGACTTGAAACGGTCGAGGCGTTAGTGGCTAAAACCTTGGAACAAAGCATCTTTGATTTTGGAGAAGCCATCCTGAACAAAGACAGCAAGCGTGCCCTTCAAATTTATCATGATATGCTATTGCAAAAAGAAGACCCAATCAAAATGAACGCGATTCTATTAGGCCAATTCCGCCTATTGCTTCAAGTATCGTATTTGAAAAAAGCCGGCTACCAAGAACCCGAAATTCAAAAGACACTCGCAGTGCACCCGTATCGCGTCAAACTCGCACTCAACCAATGTCGTCGCTACGGAACACCATTATTGGAAGCAGCCTTCCAGCAATTAGTCGAAACCGAGTACGCATTGAAAACCAGCGTCGGCATCAAAGAAATGCAATTGGAATGGTTCATCCTCCAATTTTGCGGCCAAAGAACGTTATAATTAGTCTGTTTGAAACGTCGATATCTTATTAAAGATTTCGGCGTTGAGTTGTTTGTAAATAATTATCTAATTTTAATTAAAATTTGAGTTGAATTAATAAAAATATGTGGTACAATGTATATACAATTAAGGAGGGGTTAAAATGAGTACAATTTCATTACGTTTAAATAAAGAAGAAGAGCGCCTTTTTAAAAATTATGCAGACTTTACCGGAGAAGGGTTAACGACCCTATTAAAGAAAGCATTAACTGAAAAAATTGAAGAAGAATATGATTTACAAGCTGTAAAAGAGTACGAAAGTGCTAAAGCAAATGGAGAAGTTATATTAGTTGACCATGAGGAATTCTGGGGAGACTTATAATGAGGTACACACTTTTTTATGATGAACGTCTCAAAAAGAAAATTAAAAAATTAGATAATGGAACAAAAGTAATCTTAAAAAAATGGCTTGAAAAAAATTTGATAGACTGTGAAGATCCAAGAAGTAAGGGGAAACCTCTGAGTGGAACTTTATCAAAATATTGGAGATATAGAGTTGGAAATTATAGATTAATTGTAGAAATCGAAGATGACCAATTAAAAATTATAGCCTTTGAATTTGCGCATAGAAGCAGTGTTTACAAATTTATTAAATAGGAGAAACCCATGGAATTACTAATCGTTATCATCGCTGTTGTTTTAGTAGCGGTAATCGCCCTTGCGTTCCGCACAAAACTAAATACCAGCGGAGCGGTGGAACAAACACCATCAACACAAGAAAGTACACCAGTAGAAGAAGCGTACATCCCAGAAGAATTAGAAGAATACTTACGCGAATTGAAACGCAATGGACAATCGATTAAAGCCATTCAAAAATTACGTAACGTAACAGGAATGAGCTTGTCAGAAGCCAAACAATTTGTCGACGATATTATCATTTAACAAAACAAAGTGCCCGAGTAGGAGACTAAACACCTCCCTCGGGCACTCTTTTTTTATTTCGGACCCTTTACATTATTCGGGGAATATTTTTGGCACCTTTTCCTACCCCGGCCACCCTTTCTTTTCCCCCTCCGCCTTCGAATTGATTGGGCTTCTTTTTTTATCTTTAATAATTTACGCCTTACGGATAGCGCGTTAGAGTAGAACACAAACGAAGAACTCACTGGATTTCATCGTAATCATAATCGTGTTTCAGCAAGCAATGTGAATTACTGAGGGTTAGGGGTTTATCTCTTACCCTCAGTTTGAAGCTTGCTAGACTTGAGACTTCGGCTCAAGTCGGTGCAATGATTATGATAACGATGAAAAAATCCAGAGGAGTTCGAAGGGTGTGTTCTATTCTTTTCATTCATTACCCGTAAGGCGTTCTTATTTTTGAGCATAAAAAAAGAGCCCGAGATCAATTCTCAGGCTAATTATTATTTGCTTAATTTTGCAGCAAGACGTGATTTATCACGAGAAGCTTTGTTTTTGTGGATTAATCCTTTAGAAGCAGCTCCGTCGATTGCTTTGTGAGCAGCACGTAATAATTCTTCAGCATTTTCAGCACCTTCAGCTACAGCAGCGTCAAATTTTTTGATAGCTGTACGCATAGCAGAAGTTTGAGCGTTGTTAGCAAGTGTTGACTTTTTGTTAGTACGAACACGTTTGATTTGTGATGCGATATTTGGCAATGGGTTCACCCCTCTTTCATTTAACATGTATAATTACTGATCAGTTGTTTCCAACACGAACTATTATACAAAAGTCCTACTTGAATTGCAAGCAAGGTATTGTGAAAGAACAAGACAGACAAACGGTAAAACTCCCGTAATGATGGTATACTAGAAAAGAAAGAGGTGAAGTCATGGATCAATTTAAATTAGTGGCTCCTTATGCACCAAATGGAGACCAACCTCAAGCCATCCAAGAACTCGTCGATGGCATCAATAATGGGGTTAAAGAACAGACCTTACTTGGGGCAACCGGAACAGGGAAGACGTTCACGATTGCCAATGTGATTCAAGAAGTCAATAAACCAACGCTAGTATTAGCGCATAATAAAACATTAGCCGGCCAGTTGTACGGAGAGTTGAAAGAATTCTTCCCGGACAATGCGGTCGAATATTTTGTATCGTACTATGACTACTATCAACCGGAGGCGTACGTACCTGCCAGCGATACGTATATTGAGAAGGAATCAAGTGTCAACGATGAGATTGATAAATTACGGCATTCGGCAACAAGCGCCCTTCTAGAACGTCGCGATGTGATTGTAGTGGCGTCTGTGTCTTCGATGTACGGTTTAGTAAACCCAGAAGATTACCGCGACCATGTATTATCGCTTCGTGAAGGCATGGAAATCGAACGCGATGACCTATTGCGTCGATTGGTAGAAATGCAATTCGAGCGTAACGACTATGATTTCCGCCGCGGAACTTTCCGTGTTCGTGGGGATGTCGTTGAAATCTTCCTACCAGGAAATGATGCGACGGCCTTTCGTATCGAGTTCTTCGGAGATGAAATCGAAGCGATTAAAGAAGTTGATGTGTTGACGGGTGAAATTAAAGCAACCGTGGAACACGTGCCGATTTTCCCAGCAACGCACTTTGTGGCGAACGAGGACCAAATTTCACGGGCCGTGGCAACGATTAAAGAAGAGCTTGCGGAACGATTAAAAGAATTACGAGACGACAACTTACTGCTAGAAGCACAACGCTTGGAGCAACGTACCAACTACGATATCGAAATGCTCCTAGAGATGGGGTACTGTAACGGGATTGAGAACTACTCCCGTCATATGGATGGCCGACGTCCAGGACAACCACCGTATACTTTATTAGACTTCTTCCCGAAAGATTCGCTTTTCGTGGTCGATGAGTCGCATATTACGATGTCGCAAATTCGTGGTATGTATAACGGAGACCGTGCACGTAAGGAGCAGTTAATTAAATACGGCTTCCGCTTACCGAGTGCTTTAGATAACCGTCCATTGCGCTTCGAAGAGTTCGAGGAACGCGTGCCGCAAATCATTTATATTTCGGCGACTCCGGGGCCTTACGAATTATCACATACGCCAACAGTTACTGAGCAAATCATTCGCCCAACCGGCCTGCTCGATCCACCAGTGGAAGTTCGTCCAATTAAAGGACAAATTGATGACTTGATTAGTGAAATCAACCTACGTGTAGAACGCAATGAGCGTGTTTTCATTACGACACTAACGAAGAAGATGTCCGAGGACTTGACCGACTACTTAGAAGAAGTGGGCATTAAGGTGAAGTACTTGCATAGTGACATTAAGACATTGGAACGTACGGAAATCATCCGTAATTTACGACTCGGAGAATTCGACGTATTGGTCGGAATCAACTTGCTTCGTGAAGGGTTAGACGTGCCAGAAGTATCCCTTGTGGCGATTCTGGATGCGGATAAGGAAGGCTTCCTTCGTAGTGAACGTTCTCTTGTTCAAACGATTGGACGTGCAGCGCGTAATGCGAACGGTCGCGTGATTATGTATGCCGATAAGATTACGGATTCGATGCAAAAAGCGATTGATGAAACGAATCGTCGTCGTGCCATCCAAGAGGCATACAATAAAGAGCATGGCATCGTTCCGAAGACCATCGTGAAGAATATCCGCGATTTAATTGCGATTACGCACGAGGTCGAAAAAGAAGATGCACCAACGACTGCAAAAGACTTTAAGAAGATGACGCAAGAACAACGCCGAGAAGCGCTTGAGTTACTCGAGTTGGATATGCGTGCCGCAGCCAAAGACCTCGATTTCGAGAAAGCAGCAGACTTACGCGACGTGATTCTCGAATTGCGTGCTGAGTATCGCTTATAAGAGGACACATTTATGAAATGGAAATTAACAAAGGACTTACCAGAACTGGAAGGGAAAGTCTTTCCGAGCCAAATGGAGGGATTTCATTTTCAGGTAGTGAGTGCCAGCAAAAAACAAGGCTTAGAAATAGTAGCGCTCGATGAGGTTAACGAGCGCTATACTTTGTTTGATATCCCAACAACGAGTAGCAGTATCGCTCAGGCCTTGCGCGAAGAGGCAAGTGAGCTAGCGTTCCAATGGATGCATCCTGAGCAATCGGATATCGAAGAAGCACGCCAGAAGTGGACGAAGTGGATGACCGAAAATATCGTCCCGTATCATGGCAATCCGTTTGAGAAGACGGAGGCGATGGGCTTTATGGTCGAAGATAAAGGCAAATGGTATGGGCTCATGATGGAAGTGCCGCTTCAAAAACTAGGAGTGGCTTCCCAGGCGAACGCCCTTATTTTGAACGTGAAGATTCATCCGGAAGACAAGGAACGACTCATCGCGACTGACGGGATTTTCGAAGCCTATCATATGAATAAGAAGCATTGGATTTCGATTGCGCTGAATGTGTGCACAGATGATGCACTCATCAAAGAGTGTATCTATACCAGCTACAAATGTGTTGCAAAGAAAGACAATTCTTTACTTTCAACGAGAGATTCGCTATAATTTTCAACATAGCGTTTTAGCAAAAAGGAGATTTTTTTTATGGTAAATATTGCAATTGTAGGAGCGACAGGTGTCGTTGGAACAAAAATGATTGAACGTTTAGAAGAAAGTAACTTACAAGTAGACCACTTATATCTACTTGCTTCAGCGCGTTCAGCAGGGAAAGTACTACAGTTTAGAGGAAAAGATTATGTAGTCGAAGAATTAACGGAAGACTCCTTCAAGCGTAATATTGACTACGCCATCTTCTCAGCAGGGGGCGGCACTTCATTGAAATTTGCGCCAATCGCAGAACGTGACGGCGTGATTGTTATCGACAACTCAAGCGCATGGAGAATGGATCCAGAGATTGATTTAGTCGTACCAGAATGTAACGCACCAACATTAGAGCGTAAGATTATCGCAAATCCAAACTGCTCAACAATCCAATCGGTTGTGCCATTACGTCCATTGCATGATGCATTTGGATTAAAACGTGTGGCGTATACAACTTACCAAGCTGTTTCAGGTTCTGGACAAGCAGGAATTAATGATTTAAGAAATGGGGAAAAAGGGGAAGCTCCAACAAACTACCCACACCCAATTTACAATAACGTATTGCCGCATATCGATGTGTTTTTAGAAAATGGCTATACAAAAGAAGAAATGAAAATGATTCAAGAAACTCGCAAGATTCTAGGCTTATCAGATGATGTAGCCATCACTGCTACTTGTGTACGTGTGCCTGTTTATAACTCACACTCTGTAGAAATCAATGTGACTTTCGAAAAAGATACAACACCTGAAGAAATTCGTGCGATTTTAGAAAAAGCACCTGGCGTAATCGTATTAGATAAGCCTGAGGAAAATGTATATCCAACACCATTACAAGCGACTGGACATGATGAAGTGTATGTGGGACGTATTCGTCGCGACATCTCTCAACCTAACAGCTTCCACATCTGGTGTGTGGGTGACAATATTCGTAAGGGTGCAGCAAGCAACGCGATCCAAATTGCGGAGTATATTGAAGCGCACAATTTACGTAGATAATTAAATAGAAGACTGGGCACCTGGGTGACAGTATAGTGAACAATGTTGATTACTCCAAATCCTTACGGATATCTTCATAATAGCTATAACGTTGCACCGGTTCGAGCCTAGGTCTCTCACCTTTAAAGCCTCAAAGGGAGCGTACGGAATAAAATTCCTACGCTCCCTTTTTCGCATTTAATGCCATCCCACGTTATGGCTATTATAGAATCCGTAAGATTTTTCGTAATCAACTTTCTAATAAGGCCCAGTCTTCTAATGATTATTTACTCCGCTGCACCCCACTGTAGGTATAAAAAAGGATTCGTTGAGGATGGAAAAACGTGATGTATCATAAATGATACAACTTTAGAAAGTAAAAAAGTGAGTGTAACATTTTTGTTACGTAACATAATTGTTACACTCTGAAAAATCAGAGGCAGGAAGCATGTTTTTCCGCTTTTGAAGAGGATAAAATGTGATACAATAAAAGTACTATGAATGTAAAAGGAAGTACGCGTGTGAACAAGTTAAAACCTTATTTAAAGCCATATCTGAAAGAAACGATATTGGCACCTTTATTTAAATTATTCGAAGCAATTCTGGAGTTGTTTGTTCCGCTCATTATGGCGGTCATTATCGATAAAGGTATCGGTAATAAAGATACTGCACTGATTCTCCAACAAGGAGCGATTCTTGTTGGACTCGGAATGGTTGGTGTAGCCGTGTCGATTACCGCTCAGTATTTTGCGGCAAAGGCGGCAACCGGATTTACCGCCGACGTGAGACAGGCACTCTTTGCCAAAATTCAATACTTTAGTTTCTCGCAACTTGATGCGCTTGGAAATGACACTTTGCTGACGCGATTGACGAGTGATATGAATCTCGTGCAAAACGGGTTGAACATCGCGCTTCGTCTATTGCTACGTTCGCCGTTTATCGTCGGTGGGGCGATTGTGATGGCCTTTGTTGTGAATGTGGAAATGGCATGGACGTTTGCCATCACAGTTCCAATCTTAGCAGTCGTCGTATTCGGGATTATTTACTGGACGATTCCGATGTATCGCCGTGTGCAAGGAAAATTGGATCGCATTATGCGCCTCGTGCATGAAAACTTACTCGGTGTGCGTGTGATTCGTGCATTTAACCGCGAAGAAAAAGAAATTCAGTCGTTTAGAGAAGATACCGAAGCGTTGAATCAAGCGCAACAAAAGGTGAGTGGCCTCTCAGGAGCCATGAATCCTATTACATTTGTGATTGTGAATGTGGCGCTCATCGTCATTCTTTATGGCGGAGCGATTAAAGTGGACACAGGCACCTTAACGAAAGGGGAAGTCATCGCTTTAACCAACTACATGTCTCAAATCTTAGTGGAGCTCGTGAAGTTCGCAAACCTGGTTGTATTGATGACAAAATCAGTAGCGAGTGCAGAGCGTATTAACACGATTCTATCGATTGAAGCGGATATGGTCGAAGGTACTGAAAATGTTCATCCTGAAGGCGAAGTGTCAGTGGCGTTTAAAGACGTGACATTGACGTATCAAGGGGACCAAAACGCAGCGCTGAACCATATCTCATTTACCGCGTTGAAGGGACAGACTATCGGCGTGATTGGTGGGACTGGTAGCGGGAAATCGTCTCTTGTGAATATGATTCCCCGTTTCTATGATGCGACTGAGGGTAGTGTAGAGGTGTTCGGAGAAGACGTTCGTCGCTACCGTTTTGCATCGCTTCGTGGAGCGGTCGGAATGGTCTTGCAAAAGGCGCAACTTTTCCGTGGAACGATTGCCGACAATGTCCGTTTTGGAAATGCATCTGTTTCAAGTGAAGTGGTAGAACATGCACTCGATATCGCCCAAGCCAGCGAGTTTGTACAGACGAAAGAAGGCGGACTTGATTATGGCATCGAACAAAATGGTCGCAATTTATCCGGTGGGCAAAAACAACGGATGACGATTGCACGTGCGATTGCTAAACAAGCACCGATTTTAATCCTAGATGATAGTGCTTCGGCATTAGACTTTGCGACCGACGCGAAATTGCGTGAGGCGATTAAGAACCAAACGCCACGTCCAACAACCTTTATCGTGTCGCAACGGGCGGCGTCTGTGCAGTATGCAGACTTAATTCTTGTACTCGATGAAGGAAATCTTGTCGGAAAAGGCACGCATGAAGAGCTCTTAGCTAACAATGAGATTTACCAAGAAATTTACTACTCACAATTTCCAAAGGAGGATGAAGCATGAGACAGACAACTCAATGGGAAACCATCCGTAAAGTCCTCCGCTACATCCGTCGCTACCGGATTTATTTCGTAGCGTCCATCCTTATGGCGAGTGTGAATGTATTCGGAACATTAATGATTCCAAAATTAGTCGGGGAAGCTGTGGACCAAATGCTGGACACGGGCCAAGTGTTCTATGAAGGACTATTTGCCATCCTTTGGCAGATTGCCCTCTTTACGGCAGTGGCAGCCATCGCGCAGTGGTTAATGAACCTCAGCAATAACAAGATGACGTACTCTGTGGTTCGTGACCTTCGTAGAGACGCGCTTGAAAAAATCGAGACATTACCACTCAGTTATTTAGATATTCATCCAGCCGGAGAAATCGAGAGTCGTATCATTGCGGATGCAGATCAATTTGCGGATGGATTATTGATGGGATTCACACAGTTATTCACGGGTGTGATGACCATTCTAGGAACCTTAGTCTTTATGCTGAGCGTGAATATGACATTGACGCTCGTAGTAGTCGTGGTGACGCCAGTATCCTTCGTGATGGCCAGCTTTGTTGCGAAGAAATCCTATCATTTCTTTAAACAACAATCGGAAATTCGTGGCGACCAAACCGCCTATATGAATGAGATGATTGAGGGAACACGAGTGGTTACGGCCTTCCAGCAACAAGAAAAAGTCATTGAGGACTTTGCGGTGATTAATAAGAAGTTAACGGATGTATCGCTCAAGGCTATTTTCTTCTCGAGCATCACGAATCCGGCAACGCGCTTTGTCAATAGCATCGTCTACACAAGTGTGGGCGTGTTCGGGGCGTTCTTCGTGATGAGTGGTGGCGTGACGGTCGGACAACTGTCTTCCTTCTTAAGTTACGCGAACCAATATACGAAACCATTCAATGAAATCTCAGGAGTCATTACGGAGTTACAAAATGCGATTGCCTGTGCGAATCGCGTGTTTGAACTGTTGGAACAACCTTCTGAGAGTCCAGAGCGTGCAGGTGCTGTGTCTCCTGAAAACTTTGACGGGGCTGTGGAATTTAGCCATGTGGATTTCTCTTATGTGAAAGACCAACCGCTTATTGAAGACTTCTCGCTGGATGTCAAACCAGGGCAACGTGTGGCGATTGTCGGTCCAACCGGAAGTGGGAAGACGACATTGATTAACTTATTGATGCGTTTCTACGATATTAATAGTGGGAAATTAGCCATCGACGGGCTTTCGATTGAAGATATCACGCGTCAAAGCCTACGAAATGGATTCGGAATGGTGCTTCAAGAAACATGGCTTCAAACGGGAACTGTCCGTGAAAATATCACGATGGGAAATCCAACGATTAGCGAAGAAGAGATGATTCGCATCGCAAAACTCTGTCATATTCATGGATTTGTAAGCCGTCTGCCACAAGGATATGATACGGTGATTTCGGATGATGGTGGAGACTTCTCGCAAGGGCAAAAACAATTGCTCTGCATCGCGCGTGTGATGATGGGGCAACCTAATATGCTGATTCTTGATGAAGCGACTTCTTCCATCGATACGCGTACCGAGTTGAAGATTCAAGAAGCCTTTCAACATCTGATGGAAGGACGCACGAGCTTTATCGTGGCGCACCGCTTATCGACCATTCGTACCGCAGATGTGATTCTCGTCTTAAAAGACGGACATGTCATTGAAAAAGGAAATCATGCCAGCTTGATGGAGCAACGTGGATTTTACTACAATCTCTATCAAAGTCAGTGGCAACATTAACATAAAAAGAAGCGTAGGCTCTATAAAAAGAGTCTACGCTTCTTTGAATTGCTGAAAGTGCAAAATTATCATATATGATAATTTCAAATGATTATAGATTGAATTCTTCTAGCGCTAGAGACGCTTCTTCCCATTCCTCAAGAAGTGTTTCTTGGCGCTCGAGAAGGGCTCCTTCTTCGGTTGAGAGGGCAGCAGATTTATCTGGGTCAGAATAGTTTTCTTCCAGGGTCATCGCCTCATGCACTTGTTCGAGTGCCGTTTCGATATCGTGCATCTCCGTTTCTAGTTGCTCGATGCGTCGTGTGAGCGTACGGATTTGACGTTGCTCTTCTTTAGAGGCATGGTAGCTGGCTTTAGCTTCTGTCATCGGCTGGGCCGTCGCTAGTGGGGCATCCTTGGCCTCTTGCAAAGCGGCGAGTTCTTCTTTCTCTTGTTTTTTCTCGAGATAGTAGTCGTAGTCGCCTAAATACAGCGTGCTGCCAGTTTCTTCGATTTCAAGAATGGCCGTTGCGACCTTGTTGATGAAGAAACGGTCATGCGAAACGAAACAAATGGTGCCGTCGTAGTCGATAAGAGCATCTTCGAGCACTTCTTTACTGTCGATATCCAAGTGGTTGGTTGGTTCGTCGAGCAGTAGGAAATTATCATGTTCTAGAGACAGTTTGCAAAGTGCCAAACGAGCCTTTTCACCCCCGCTGAGTTGAGCTGTTGTTTTCTCAACATCATTTCCTGAGAAAAGGAAGCTACCAAGAATCGAACGAACGTCTTTTTCAGGCATCGTTGAGTGACGAGACCAGAGTTCTTCTAGAACTGTTTGATTCGATGAGAGGCCGGCCAAGTTTTGGTCATAGTAACCGACTTGAACGCCAGCACCTAAGTCGATTGAACCTTCGATTAAAGGTAATTCACCCGTAATAGACTTCAAGAGAGTAGATTTTCCAATACCGTTAGGCCCCACAATCGCGATGGCTTCACGCTTGCGAAGCTGGAAGGAAATCGGACCGCTGAAGGCTTCGTGGTCGTAGCCGATATAAGCGTCGGTTACTTGCAACACTTGGTTTCCGGATTCGCGTTCCACGGTAAATTCAAAACGAGCAGAGCGCTGATCGCCTTTTGGTTTCTCTAAGCGTTCCATTTTCTCGAGCTTCTTACGGCGTGATTGCGCACGTTTTGTGGTTGAGGCCCGGACTAAGTTTTTCGCAATGAATTCTTCTAAGTCGTGAATCTCTTGTTGCTGCTTCTCGTAGGCTTTTTGTTTGAGTAAATAGCGTTGCTCGCGTTCTTCTAAGTAGTGCGAGTAATTCCCTTTGTAATATTCACAGGCCTTATGACTGATTTCATAGACTTCGTTACACACACGGTCCAAGAAGTATTGGTCGTGGGATACGATGACAAGCGCGCTACTTGAAGAGCGTAAGTAGTCTTCAAGCCACGTCAATGTCTCGATATCCAAGTGGTTGGTTGGTTCGTCTAAAATGAGTAAGTCGTGTTTCTCTAATAAAATACGAGCGAGAGCGAGACGAGTACGTTGGCCTCCAGAGAGTGCTTGAATCGGTTGGTCGTAGTCTTCTGGATAGAAACGGAATCCATGAAGAACGGTACGAATTTCAGACTCGTAACCATACGCATTCTTTTGGTTCAATTCTTCTTGCAATTGGTCGTATCGTTTTAAGGCGAGTTCGTACGCCACGGGGTCACTTAGAAGGTCTGGGTCACCGAGTTGCTCAGCCGCTTTTTGCGCTTGTTTCTTCAAGGTTTCCACATCTTCGAAGAGATGTACCATTTCTTCCCAAACGGTGCGGGAAGACTGGATGGCAGCGTATTGGTCTAAGTAGCCAATCGAGAGGTCTTTCTTCTTTGACACAGCGCCAAGAGAAGGTTCTTCGATTCCAGCCAACATTTTTAATAGCGTAGATTTTCCAGTACCATTTCGCCCAACGATGGCAATGCGTGAATTTTCTTGAATATGAATCGTAATATTTTCAAATAGGACTTCATCCGCAAACGTACGCGCGAGTCCTTGTCCTTGTAATAAAATCATGACGGGTCCTTTCAATGTGGTATCAGTTTATTTTAGCATAAAAAAGAGGGGGAACAATATTGATACGCGTTCTTCTTTGCATTCACATTCACAATGGGGAGGTTGTGAAGAAAAAAGCACAAGGCTTGCTGTATATAAGCGAAATTCATTAATGTTCGTGAGGTACAAGCAAACTGTTTGTGAAATGAAATGTCGTTGTGATAGAATACGCATGGATAAAAAAGAAAAAGGGAGTCTTATTCATGAAAGATTTAAACGAATTAAAAGAAATCGAAGTGCCACGCGCAACTGCGAAACGTTTGGCCATTTATCATCGTTACTTACGTTTCTTGCATGACGCAGGAAAACGTCGCATCTCATCAACTGAATTAAGTGAAGCTGTAAAAGTCGATAGCGCAACAATACGTCGTGACTTTTCATATTTCGGAGCTTTAGGAAAACGTGGATATGGATATGATGTAGAATACTTATTAGAATTCTTCAGCCATACTTTAAACCAAGATCGCCTAACAAACGTCGCTTTAGTAGGGGTCGGTAAATTAGGACAAGCGCTCTTAAACTACAACTTCCACCAAAGCAACAACGTGCGTATTAGCGCAGCGTTCGACGTAAACGAAGACATCGTTGGAACAATCCAAACAGGTGTGCCAGTTTACAGCATGGATGAAATGGTAGAACAATTGAAAGTTCAACAAATCCAAGTGGCCATCTTAACAGTGCCTCAAGATGTAGCTCAAGAAACAGCAGACCGCTTAGTAGAAGCAAATGTTCGCGGAATCTTGAACTTCACACCAATCCGCTTAGACGTACCAGAAAACGTTCGAGTTCAAAACGTGGACTTAACAAACGAGTTACAAACTCTCATTTATTTCTTGGACAACCAAAAATAATCTATTGAAAGGCATCCATATAGGTTGCCTTTTTTGTATAAAAAATAAGCACTAATCCAATCCGATTTGCGGAGCGATTAGTGCTTTTCTTTTGGTTCTTTATCGTCTAGTGAATCCTCGTCATCGGGCAGATTCTCGATGAGGTTGGCGAGTTTTTTCAACTCGTTGTAGGTGCGAAGCATGTTGATACTTGTTACGATGCTTGTCGTTGCGAATAGACAGCAGAATAATGTGATAAAGTCAAATCCATTTCCAGGATAATGCGTCGTTGCTAGAAAGATAAAGAAGACGGCTAATACGATTTCAAAATATAGTTTTCTAAAGAAACTTTTTCGTGTCATCGCAATCATCCTTTCCTGTGAAAATCTTACAAAATTCCAGACAAATAAGCAAGTATTTATTCTTGATTTTTCCTGACCAAATGAGTATCATAAAACTATGAGTTAGCACTCAGCGTTTTTGAGTGCTAAAAAAGATGAAGGAGGATATCATATGTTAAAGCCTTTAAAAGATAGAGTTGTTATTCAAATGGTAGAGCAAGAAGAAAAAACTGCTGGAGGATTATTCCTACCAACAACTGCTCAAGAAAAATTACAATTTGCAAAAGTCATCGCAACAAGCGAATTCACAGCTGCAGAAGACCGTCAAGTAGCGGTTGGTGATAAAGTCGTATTCGAGAAATATTCAGGAACAGAAGTTAAATTAGATGGTCAAGAATATATCATCGTGAAAGAAAAAGACATTATCGCAATTGTTGAATAAAGGAGGATACAACTATGGTGAAAGATATTAAATTTGCAGAAGACGCAAGAAGCGCCATGCTACGTGGTGTGGACGTTTTAGCGAACACAGTAAAAGTAACATTAGGACCAAAAGGACGTAATGTTGTATTAGAAAAAGCATTTGGTTCTCCACTGATTACAAACGATGGGGTAACAATTGCCAAAGAAATCGAATTAGAAGATCACTTCGAAAACATGGGTGCAAAACTCGTGGCTGAAGTGGCTTCAAAAACAAACGATATTGCCGGTGACGGTACAACAACAGCGACTGTTTTAACACAAGCTATCGTTCGTGAAGGATTGAAAAACGTAACAGCTGGAGCAAACCCAGTAGGCATCCGTCGCGGGATTGAACTTGCGACAAAAGCAGCGGTTGAAGAATTACACCGCATTTCTCGTCCAGTAGAATCAAAAGAAGCCATCGCACAAGTTGCGGCTATTTCTTCAGGTTCAGCTGAAGTCGGTGAATTAATCGCTGAAGCAATGGAAAAAGTGGGTAACGACGGCGTTATCACAATCGAAGAATCTAAAGGGATTGAAACTGAATTAGATGTTGTAGAAGGAATGCAATTTGACCGTGGTTACCTATCACAATACATGGTGACAGATAACGACAAGATGATTGCGACTTTAGACAATCCATTTATCTTAATCACAGATAAGAAAGTGTCAAACATCCAAGAAATCATTCCATTATTAGAACAAATCGTTCAACAAGGACGTGCGTTATTAATCATCGCGGATGACGTGGATGGCGAAGCTTTACCAACATTAGTATTAAACAAATTACGCGGAACATTTAACGTGGTAGCTGTAAAAGCTCCAGGATTTGGGGACCGTCGTAAAGCAATGTTGGAAGATATCGCGGTCTTAACTGGTGCTCAAGTCATTACAGAAGACCTTGGCTTAGAATTAAAAGACGCAACATTAGCTCAATTAGGGACAGCTGGTAAAGTGGTAGTTTCTAAAGACAGCACTACAATCGTTGAAGGTGCAGGTTCTAAAGAATTAATCGCGAACCGTGTTGCTTTAATTCGCGCACAAGCACAAGATACAACAAGTGATTTCGACCGTGAAAAATTACATGAACGTCTTGCTAAATTGTCAGGTGGGGTTGCCGTGATTAAAGTCGGTGCCGCTACTGAAACAGAATTGAAAGAGAAAAAACTTCGCATTGAAGATGCCTTAAACGCAACTCGCGCAGCAGTTGAAGAAGGTATCGTTTCAGGTGGGGGAACAGCTCTTGTGAACGTTCAAAAAGTAGTAGATACTCTTGAATTAGAAGGCGACTTAGCTACAGGTGCGAAAATCGTATCTCGTTCATTAGAAGAACCATTGCGTCAAATCGCAGAAAATGCAGGTCTTGAAGGCTCAGTCATTGTTGCTCGTTTGAAATCTGAAGAAAAAGGAATTGGATACAATGCCGCTACAGATGAATGGGTAAACATGATTGAAGCAGGTATCGTGGACCCAACAAAAGTAACACGTTCTGCTTTACAAAATGCTGCATCTGTTTCAGCATTATTATTAACAACAGAAGCTGTTGTAGCTGACAAACCAGCTCCAGTAGCACCACCAATGCCAGGGATGGATCCGGGCATGGGTATGATGTAATCAAAGAGGGGTGAAAGTTTTTCACCCCTCTTTTTCTTTTTGGAATAAAAACACCGAAAGGTGCTTACTAAAAAATGAACTTCGTTCAAAACTTCGAACACTGAAGGATTTGTTTATAATAGCTGTAATGGGACAACGGTTCGAGCCTGTCGTCTCTCACCTCAAAAGCCTCAAAGGAGCCGTACGGAATGACTTCCTACGGCTCCTAATTCGCATTTTGTGTTATTCCCCATTACTGCTACTATAAAATCCTTCGTGTTCTCCGTTTTGAACATTTTTTTGAGTGATACTTATAAAAAAGAGGATGAATAGAGAAAGAAAATAAGACCAACAGAAATGTTGGTCTTATTGTTGTGCTTATGATAATAAAGTACGGCAGTGATCGTACTCTGGATATAAAGAGAATTCTGCGCTGAGGAAGTCTTCGATAAAGGCGAAGCGTTCTTTAACCATCGAACGAAGGACTTCGGACTCTGTATGCTCCAAGGCATAAGCCGTTACTTGCAGGAAGAGTTGTGGGTGCGTGTCTTGCAAGATTTCAAGGAGTCCCTCCAAGGTATCGGGATTTTCCTGTCCGATTTGTTGCAATAAGGTATGGATGGAAATCCAGTCTTTCATCTCATACGTTATGTCTTCGGTAGTTACTTCCAGCTGAGAGAGGAAATCGTCGAAAGAGTTTGCCACTTCAAGCCACTGATCCATTTCAACGTCAATCAGACGGATGCTTGGTTCCCGTTCAATACCGTTTTGATAATCGAAGGCGTAGTAGACAGGTCCGTCTTGGAAAAAGACTACGAAGTACTCGGGCAACCCTGTCACTTCTGGAGACCATGCAGCATCCAGAATGCTTGGGAAATACGGGCCTTCTGAGTAGCCGCTCAGTCCATTACAGAGGGCGTAGTCGAGGCCAAAGCGCGTTGGTTCCACCGTTGTAATCTTAGTGTTCGTGAAGAATCCGGCACCATTTTCCAAAAGAAAATCCACGTAGCTTTGTGGTAGTGGAAAACGAGAGAAATTCTCCTTCGTCTGTGGAATTGGTGAGAATAACTGTTGCTGAATCATGGGGCTCCTTTCTACTGCAAAATCCGTCTTAGGATGGATGCAGAAAAATTTACGTTTTGCTACTCTATCTTTACCTACTATTTTACACACATTTAGGAAAATATGGTACAATGAGGGTATTAAATCTAAAGGAGAGTGTCACAAAATGACAGTAGTATGGATTGTATTAGGAGTCTTGGCAGTAATTGTTCTATGGGCAATGTTTGCTTACAACGGACTTGTACAACAAAAAAACTGGGTTCAAGAAGCTTGGGCGCAAATCGATGTTCAATTACAACGTCGTAATGACTTAGTTCCAAACCTTGTTGAAACAGTGAAAGGTTACGCAAAACACGAACAAGAAACATTAACTCAAGTAATTGCGATGAGAAACCAAATTGCAAACATGGGTAGCGATGTTTCACCACAAGAAAAAATGGAAGCATCTAACCAATTATCAGGTGCTTTAAAAACTATTTTCGCTTTAGCTGAAAGCTATCCTGATTTAAAAGCGAATGACAGCTTCTTAAACTTACAAGAAGAATTGACAAACACAGAGAACAAAATCTCTTACGCTCGTCAATTATACAATTCAAGTGTTGCGAGATATAACATCTCTATTCAATCAATTCCAACAAATATTATTGCTGGTTTTGGTGGATTCACTAAAGAAGAAATGTTAGAAACTCCAGTTGAAGCTCGTAAAGTTCCTGAAGTGAAATTTTAATTGACAGTTCATTAGTAGGGAGGGAGTGCTAGGATGTTATACCAACAAATTGCTTCCAACAAACGCAAAACGCTTGTCGTGATTGTGTTGTACATGGCGCTCTTCGTTGCAGTGGGAATCGGAATTGGATATTACGCCTTACGCAGTGTCGTCGCTGGGGTCATTATCGCCCTTGTTGCAGGTGGATTATATTCAATGATGATGATTGCAAATGCGACTAATGTAGTGATGCAATTAAACCATGCCAGAGAAATTACAGATAAAAATCAAGCACCAATGATTTGGAATATCGTGAGCGATATGGCCATGATCGCAAAAGTACCAATGCCACGTATCTTTATTATTGAGGACGAATCTCCAAACGCGTTTGCGACAGGAAGTTCTCCAGAAAAAGCAGCCGTGGCGGTCACAACAGGGCTTTTAGAACGTTTGAATCGTGAAGAACTAGAAGGGGTTATTGCCCACGAGTTTGGACACATTCGGAACTATGACGTTCGCCTTCAAACAATTGCGATTGCGCTTGGTGCCGTGATTGCCATGCTTGTCCAATTCGGAAGTCGCATGATGTTCTGGGGTGGCGGTAGTAGAGACCGAGATGATGATGATAACGGTGGTGGCGCAAATGCCATTTTCATGGTCATCGGTTTAATCGCGATGATTCTTGGACCATTTATGTCGACGATTCTACAATTGGCCTTGTCACGAAACCGTGAGTACTTAGCAGATGCGTCAGCAGTGGAATTCACACGAAATCCATATGGACTTATTTCTGCACTGACGAAGATTTCAGAAGCCCCGCCAATGACGGAAGCCGACAAGAAGAGTGCGGCGTTATATATCTCAAATCCGTTTGGGGAAGAAGGAGATTCACTCTTCTCAACACACCCATCAACGGCAAATCGTATTAAACGATTAGAAAAAATGTAGAAATTAGACTGGGGGCTCCTCAGTCTTTTTGTTTTCAGAAAGTGAAACTTTTTAACGATAAGAAAAGAGGTTAGATGGATGTCGTTTATTAGAAAAAATGTACTACTGGAAGAGGGAACGTTCTTTTATTATCTACATGAGGAAAGCCTCTTTCACGAAGAATCTTATAAGGAATTATGTGCGTATATTGAAGGGTTGGAATCTATTTCATTAGAGGACTTTAAAGATCTTGTTTTTCTTCATCACCAATTGATTCGTCATTTAGTGTATCATTTTGACCCTGTGGATATTGTTGAATTAAAGAGCATTCCAAAAGATTATTGGGAAGTGATTGAAAGAATAGACATTGCGGTGAAAAGAATCACTCAGAAAGTCAAATGCTAAGAATAGGTACTCCAATAGAAGGGTAGAAAGAGAGTTGAAGTAATCATTTCAACTCTTTTTTGCGTATAAAGGGTGGAGACTCTACTTTAGAATGTTGCTAAATTGTTACAAAAGAAAGCGGTTCACAAAGAAAAATGTAATCTAATATATATGTTTTAGTAGAAAGAAATCCTTTATAATGGAACATGATAAACTCTATGGAGGTGAGACTGTGGCTAAACAATTGTATATCCATTACGATAGCGTATCGAACCATGTACTAACGAAGTCGATTGCGTTTCGTTTGTCTGCCTTACCACAGTCTGAGATTCCGCAAAACCTACTTCTTTTAAACGGGAAGTCCAGCCTTGCCACACACGATCCATATACGGGCTTCATGTGGGTGAAGGGACGTAAAAATGTGTTAGCGTATCTCCAAGGGGTAGAAGAAGGCAAAGAGGCGCCATCGAACTGGGTGGACTTTGATTCGATTGATTTCGTACATCAATTAACACCGCAAGAAATTGCAGACTTGCTGTATATTTCGCACGCGAAGACGCACTTGCATTCGCCGTTCTTCTATAAATTACAAAACAACTTTATTTACTTGTCACTTGAAAATGGCTACTCGAAAGTGTACTACCGTAAAATTGAGCAGTTCTTGCCAATCTTATCAACGCAAGTCCAAATCGAGATGACAGATATCTTAAACGAGACACCGAAGTTCTTATTCTTTGGTTCTGACAAAGTGGCTTCAGCGATTTCTATCGAAGCGCTCAAAGAAATGATGCCATTGTATCGTGAAGGAATCAGTCTTGCTTTTGATAAAGTCACAAAGAAAGAAGACAGCTACGAAGTACCAATCTTCTTAACAGAAGACCGTTATCATTATTCCGATAAAGAAGTGACACAAAACGTCCGCATCGGACAACTCGCGTATAGCGAAACGTATCAAAACTGGAAGGTTTCAGCGAAACTTCCAACAAATGACGCCATCTAAAGCACTTTTCACAGCGGTTGTGAAAGGTGTTTTTTTAATCCCTTGGCCGTAACTTGTAACCGTTGGGCCGTTTTGTTATACTGAAAAGTGCAAGGTTATTTTCAAAATAACGTTCGAAGAGCCTAAATGAGGCGGTTCGCAGTACGCGAATAGTTTGGAGGATTCATATGAAAATTGTAGTGATTTACGGCGGAAAGAGTGCAGAGCACGATATTTCAATTTTAACAGCCGGTTCAATTATTAAAGAAATTTATTTCGAGTATTACGATGTGCAACCAGTGTACATTACAAAAGAAGGAACATGGTTAAAAGGAGAAGCGTTAAAAGCACCTGTAGCTTTTGATCAAGCACTTCGTTTAACAGAAGGCCCTGTAGCGCATTTTGCAACAACAGAAGGCGAAACATCAACAGGCGTTCGCATCCAACCATGCGATATCGCAGGACCAGATACAGTAGTTTTCCCAATCTTACACGGACCAAACGGGGAAGATGGAACGATTCAAGGATTATTCGAAATCTTAGACTTACCATATGTGGGGTGTGGCGTATTAGCCAGCGCAAACGGAATGGACAAAATTGCCAGCAAGCATTTATTCCAGCAAGCAGGCATTCCACAAGTGCCCTTCGTACCTTTTGTGAAAGCTGATTTCGAAAAATCACCAGAAGCCATCTTCACACGTGTCGAAGGAACATTACGCTATCCAGTGTTCGTGAAACCAGCGAATATGGGTTCTAGTGTTGGAATTTCTAAAGCGACAAACCGCGAAGAATTAACAGCAGCCATCGAAGAAGCGTTGAAATATGACCGTCGTATCGTCGTGGAACAAGGAATCGACGCGCGCGAAGTCGAAGTAGCGGTTCTTGGAAACGATGAAGTGAACACATCTGTGGTTGGGGAAGTCGTGAAACAAGCAGGCTTCTACGATTACAACGAGAAATACATTAACAACACAACAACACTTCAAATTCCAGCAGCGATTCCAGAAGAAGTCTCTGCTAAAATTCGTGAGTATGCTGTAACAGCATTCCGTGCTATTGACGGTAGTGGCTTAACACGTTGTGATTTCTTCTTAACAGAAACAAACGAAGTGTTTATTAACGAAGTGAATACAATGCCAGGGTTCACACAATTTAGTATGTATCCAAAACTTTGGGAAGCAATGGGCATTTCCTATAAAGATTTAGTCGAAGAACTCATTCAATTAGCGTTGAAACGCTATAACGATCGTCACGCGAGATAAGGGGTAGAAAGATGAGTATTGGAACAGTTGCTGAAATTACAAAAGCCGTCGAAGCGATTGATTATCAGTCAGCACATCGATTTGAAGTTATCGAATCTGTGGCCTTCGATACACGAAAATTAGGACCAAACAGCCTTTTCGTGCCACTTCAAGGGCAAACAGACGGACATGATTATATTGAACAAGCGATTCAAGCCGGCGCAACAGCCGTGTTATGGGGCAAACAAGATGTAACGCCACCAGATGGAATCTGTGCCATTTGGGTGGATGACCCACTTCAAGCTTTTCAAAAATTAGCGAAATGGTACTTAGAAAAAGTATCGCCACGCATCGTTGGAATCACAGGTAGTTCTGGGAAAACAACGACAAAAGATATGACAGCAGCCGCTCTAGGCGCACGCTACCGTGTCTACAAAACACAAGGAAACTTCAATAACGATATCGGCCTACCACAAACGATTTTAGATATGCCCGAATCTACTGAAGCGCTTGTCTTAGAGATGGGAATGAGCGAATTCCACGAAATCGAATTCTTATCAAAATTAGCACGCCCAGAAGTTGTTGCGATTACGCTCATCGGTGAGTCGCATATGGAACAATTGGGAAGCAAGGAAGGCATAGCCAAAGCCAAACTGGAAATCCTTTCTGGACTACAAGAAAATGGAACCTTTATTTATCCAGCGCATGAAGAGTTAATTACAGCAGGGATTGCGCAAGCTGAAAAACCAGCAACCTTCAAAATCGTTACAGTCGGTGAAGGAAGCAAAGAACTATCAGCTAAGAACATCGAACTTTATTCAGACCACACCGCGTTTGAATTAGTGACGCCATCAGAAACCGTGGCGGTAACATTACCAGTCCTTGGCGCGTACAATGTTTCAAATGCACTACTTGCGATTGAAATTGCACGCACATTAGATGTTCCACTTTCAGATACCGTGTCCGCCTTAGCAAACTTCGAATTGACGAAGAACCGTACGCAATGGGTGAAAGGCCAAAACGGAGTAGCCATCCTAAATGATGCTTACAACGCCAGCCCAATCGCGATGAAATCGGTCATTAAATCATTTGTTTCAGTCGAAGCAGCAGGCCGTCGCGTCCTCGTTCTTGGGGATATCCGCGAACTCGGAGAACATTCGAAAGAATTGCACGCCAGCATCTCAGAAGTCATTTCTCCAAGCGAAGTCGCACTTGTGTACTTGTACGGCGAAGAAATGGAAGCACTCTATGATGCGTTGAAAGACCAGTTCGATTCAACTGCCCTTCACCATTACATGGACAAAGAAGCGTTGATTGCAGACTTGAAAGCTGAACTCAAAGAAGGCGACCAAGTTCTTATAAAATCAAGCAACGGCACAGGCTTACTAGCAGTTGTCGATGCCCTAAAAGCAGAATAACAAATATAAAGTAAAGCGAGAGACGCACCAACGTCCCTCGCTTTTTTCGTCCCCTCATGGAGAACTACCCATTATAAAGTGTCCCCATTTCTCAACCGCACCACGAGAAGCAAACACTCCCGCCTCCTCCCGCTTTTTACAGTTTGGAATGCGCTGTGATTACGGGCGGAAAATCTAGCGGATTCAATAGTATCAGTAATGGGGGATAGCATTCAAAGTGAATTACGTACTCTTGAAAATTTTTTCTAGAGTACGTTTGAATCTTGAAAGAGCTTGAGACCGTGGCTCAAGCCGGTGCCCCATTACAGCTATTATTGATAAATCCGCAAGGATTTGAAGCCCGTAAAGTCTTATTCCTTAAGCATTTTTAAAGAATAAAAAGCAGGAGTCGGCGGTCTGTATTCTTTGCATTCTCGCGGGATGCGTGCTATACTATTCGCTGAGTTGAGAAATGTACACACATTTATAATAGATAGTTTGAAATTTAAACGATTGTAGAAGTCTGGTGCTCTTACGAAAAGCTCCAGGCTTTTGTTATGAAGGGAAATCCCTCGTGTGCTTCTCACCGAAGTATCCAAGGAGGAAAATATGAAATTTAATGAATTAGGATTGGATTCTGCCTTACTAGAATCTATCGAAAAAATGGGGTTTGAGGAAGCAACTCCAATTCAAGCACAAACCATTCCAAAGGCCTTAGCAGGTTTAGATGTGATTGGACAAGCGCAAACAGGGACTGGTAAAACAGCCGCATTTGGTTTGCCAATGCTTCAAAAAATCGACCCAAGTAAAAAAGGCGTACAAGGACTTGTTATCGCACCAACTCGTGAACTTGCGATTCAAACACAAGAAGAATTGTTCCGTCTCGGACGCGACAAAAAAATTCGTGTACAAGCGGTTTACGGTGGCGCGGACATTAACCGTCAAATTCGCCAATTAAAAGAAAATCCACAAATCGTTGTGGGAACTCCAGGTCGTCTTTTAGACCACATTTCACGCCGTACATTAAAGCTTGCGACAGTGGAAACACTTGTCTTAGACGAAGCGGATGAAATGTTAAACATGGGATTCTTGGAAGATATCGAATCGATTATCAAACAAGTTCCAGAAAACCGCCAAACACTTTTATTCTCTGCGACAATGCCAGATGATATTAAACGTATCGGTGTTCAATTTATGAAAGATCCAGAGCATGTTCGTATCAAATCAAATGAGATGACTGCGACATTAATCGATCAATATTTCGTAAAATGTAAAGACTACGAGAAATTCGACATTATGACACGTTTATTAGATGTTCAAACGCCTGAATTAACGATCGTATTCGGACGTACAAAACGCCGTGTAGACGAATTAGCACGCGGACTTGAAATGCGTGGCTATCGTGCAGAAGGAATCCACGGAGACTTAAGCCAACAAAAACGTATGAGCGTTCTTCGTGACTTCAAGAACAACCATTTAGACATCTTAGTCGCTACAGACGTGGCAGCACGTGGACTAGATATCTCAGGCGTAACGCACGTGTACAACTACGATATCCCACAAGACCCAGAAAGCTATGTACACCGTATTGGACGTACAGGCCGTGCTGGTCAAGAAGGAATGTCTGTAACATTCGTGACACCAAACGAAATGGATTACTTACGTGTGATTGAAGAATTAACACGCAAACGTATGACAAGCCTTCGTCCACCAACGCAAACAGAAGCCTTGGAAGGACAAACAAAAACAGCCATCGAGTCTATCGACGAAATGATGAAAACTGTGGAACCAAGACGTTTCAAAGAAGCGGTATCTTACTTATTAGACGAGTACGAACCAGAAGAATTGGCAGCTCTATTACTCAAGAGCATGATTAAAGACCCAACTGAAATTCCAGTTAAAATCACGCCAGAACGTCCATTGCCTAGCCGCAAACGTGGCAACAGCCGTGGAAACTACAACCGTAGCGACCGTAAAGATAACCGAGGACGTAACGGAAAAGGAAGCTTCAAGCGCAAAGAAGACCGTCGTGGCCGTGGCTTAGAAGACGAATATACACGCGGATATAAAGGGAAAGATTCTCGCCGCCGTAACAACAAAAAGAAATCTGACAAAGGATTTACCATCCGTCAGAAATAATGACTGAAGCAGACTAGCGAAATGCTAGTCTGCTTTTTTGAAATCTCATATTGACAGCATCTGCTATAAAACGGTAATATAAGGAAAAAACATGTGAGGTAGAAGTAAATGGGTGCTCGATTGAAAAAACCGCTTTGGGTTCTATTCTTTTTTGTAGCGTATACTGTCATATACGTGGGAATTGCATTTGTGTTCCACAAGAATTTGTGGAATCTAGGTCGGCAATCGAATATGTGGAAGTTAATAGTTACGATTGTTTGCATGGGTATTTTGTTCATTTTTATGAACCATGTATATACAAAATTGTTTAAGCCAACAGTAAAAAGAAAAATTCAACTGATTGATTTAATTTTTATTTTTTTAACGTATATTGCTGTTAGATTTTCAGTTTATTTGATTTATAGTTTGTGGAGTTCAATGGCGTATCGGACAAATGGATTAAAACTAGTTGATTTTTTCTTTGCGGTAGGACTACCACTAACGATAGACAAATTTATTTTTGCTTTTGAGGCACTAGATCTCGTTTGTATTGCACCTTTGTTCGAAGAATTTCTTTTTAGAGGTTTTCTGAATAATTTGCTCCGAGGAAAAGTGAATGCTTTTGTTAGAATGTCTATCGTTTCAATTCTATTTGCAGTTCTTCATATGCCATATATCCAAAATTGGATACAGTTTATAGCTTATCTTATTTTCTCTATTGTTCTTTTTCTTATGTATGAACGAAGAAGAAGTTTGTTTGACGCAATCCTATTACATAGCCTTTATAATGGACTTCTTGTAATCTTGTTCATCGAAATACCGAAACGCTTCTTTTAGAAAATTAGTCAGTGACTTCTGTAAGGGAGTCACTTTTTTTGTGGAAATTTTTTTGATTTTAGGTTCATTTTAGTTTTAAGGAGTATTCTCTTATTAAGGAAGACGCCAAAAGAAAGAAGCGATTTTCTTTCAATAGAACAGTGTTTTGATACAATAAGGAAAAGAGGGATACAATCATGACTGTTTTAACTAAAATCAGACCTAAAGAACCATTAAAAAATTTAAAGTGGTTTGACATCCTCATCGTGACAATCATCATGTTCGGGGAGTTTATCATTCGATCCACGCAACAATTTCTACAGAGTTTACAACCAGTAACAGAAGTTGCCCAGCAGTATACGGAAACGATAACGTCCTATAGCGACGGGGCAGCGTATTCGAGTAATTTTACGCTACAGGTGATATTACTAGCGATTGCACTCTTGTACTTAGTCATCCGTCATTACGACTTCAAGCAGTTGAAGATTCGTTTTCACTGGTCTGTACTCATCTGGGTACCGTTATTATTCACGATGGTCGGACTCTTCGGCGACGTTGTAACAACGCTTAGCGGCGAATACAATTACTTCGACCCAGCGCTTGTTCCGTTCATGAACCCACAGGAAATCATCAATAAGTTCTTAGCGTTATCTCCAATGGCCATTGCTTATGGTCTGTTAAATGGATTCTACGAAGAGTTCTTCTTCCTTGGGTTAATGACATCGGTGAAGAAAGAACATCAGTGGAAGGCTTTAGCATTCTCAACACTGGTTCGTTTCTCATTCCATACGTATCAAGGAATGTTGTGGGCAATTATTATCGGAGTCGTGTACGGATTGTTCTACTACTTCATGTACAAGAAAGTGGTCAAAAACCTATTACCATTCTTCCTTATGCACGCATTGGCAGATATGTTTGGTTCAACCTTCATCTACTTATTAATCGCATGGGCATACTAACGTTGAGCAAAGCGCATCCTGGAAAGGGTGCGTTTTTCTTATTGAAAGGCTGCAATTACCATATATGGTAATTGCGTATTGGAGTGGAGTAAAAACAGTGTGAAATCAAGCTTCTTTCTTATGTGTGAGGGGGAGGGTTATGGTATGATAGCGCTAGTGATATCAGTAAAAGCGAGGAGACTTTCAGATGTATTATGTAAAAAATCAACGTAATGGACAAGAAATCTACGATGCAACGACAAACTTAGCCATCGAATATTTCTTATTAAACGAAAAGAAACTCGATGAACCAATTTTGTTATTTTATATTAACGAAAATGCGATTATCATCGGGAAAAACCAAAATACCATCGAAGAAATCAATCAAGATGGTGTAGATAAACTTGGCGTACAAGTGGTTCGTCGTTTCTCAGGCGGTGGAGCCGTGTATCACGATATGGGAAATATCTGCTTCTGCTTCATTACAGAAGATGATGGCGATAGCTTCCGTGATTTTGGAAAATTCACAGAACCCGTGATTGAAGCACTCCATAAAATGGGAGCAACAGGGGCAGAATTACAAGGGCGTAACGACCTTCTCATCGACGGCAAGAAATTCTCTGGAAATGCGATGTATTCAAACAATGGCCGTTTAACAGCGCACGGAACATTAATGCTCGATCTAGATGTGAGCATTTTGCCTCAAATTTTACGTCCAAAACAAGAGAAAATCGCGTCAAAAGGAATCAAGTCAGTTCGTTCACGCGTGACAAATATCAAACCGTACTTAGCGCCTGAATACCAAGACTTAGACATCTTACAATTCCGCGAAGTGCTCTTGAAAAACATCTTCAATGTGGAAGATACATCAACGATTAAAGAGTATGTTCTAACGGATGAAGACTGGGTGCGTGTAGAAGAATTACGCAGCAAGTACTTCAACAACCCGGATTGGAACTACGGAAAAAATCCAAAATTCGAATTCAAACAATCAAAACGTACACCAGCCGGCCAAATCGAGTTCAGCTTGAACGTTGAAAAGAATGCCATCAAAGACATTAAGATTAACGGAGACTTCTTCGGTCTTGGTGAAATCAGCGATGTAGAAAAAGCGCTTGTGGGCGTAGGATACAACCGCGAAGACTTAACGAAAGCCTTCGAAGCCATCGACATCCGCCGTTACTTCGGTAATGTGACAGTGGACATCCTAGTGAACCTATTACTAGGGGTAGAAGAATAAAATAGAATACTCGGCTATAGAGGCCGATGAAGTGGAACCTAGCAGTGATGCTGGGTTCTTTTTTTTGCTTTCTCGTATAGTAAAAGCCGCGGTGGAGCAGTATAATATAGATGAGTTCAGGAATCCGTTTTTAGGGAGAGGGGTTGTTGGAAATGAGTCAAAAAGTTAGAGAAATTGTTACTATAGTATTTGGGTTCATCAGTGGAGTGAATGCCATCTATCAGCTACTATTTCGTCAAGATATCGCGCTGTTTATTGTGAATGCGATAGTTGTTGGTGCTTTCTTTTATTCTTGGTTGAATCGGGATAATCCAGAAAAGCTCAAGAAGATGAATCGCGGAGGGGCTGCTATTTTGATTTTAATAGTCGCTTCAATCGCTTTTGCCTTGATCATGAATCATTTTGGGTTTGAGCAATGGGAGTCGTGGCAAAAATTCGTCGTTAGATTCACGTTTTTCTTTGGCTTAGTGACGGTAGTGAATCGATATATTAAAAAATAATAGTTTAACGGAGGCGTCATATGGCACTTTTACACGTTTCATTTTTTTCAAAAACATTAATGAGAACCATCCCGCTGTCAGTCTACTTGCCTAGCGATGCGGTGGATTTTAATAATCAGTATCTCTCGGAAGGTCCGTACAGAGCGTTGGTGTTACTGCATGGAGTGTTAGGCAGTGAACAGGATTGGGTCAATCAAACGCGCATTCTTCGATACGCCAAAGAGAAAAATCTCGTCCTCATCATGCCTTCTGGTGAAAATCATTTTTACGTAGACCAACCGTGGAACTATACGAACTATGGAGAATTTATCGGGGTGGAACTACCAGAAATCTCACGCCGAATGTTTCCTATATCTCGAAAACGGGAAGACTTAGGTATTGCCGGGCTTTCAATGGGTGGCTACGGAGCGCTTCGAAACGGTATCAAATATCCCGACACCTTTAGCGTCATAGGGGCGTTCTCTAGCGCGATTAAGAAACAGGTACTTCCACCAGAGGAGATTCCAGAAGCACCGTTCTTTTTAAGAAAAAGCTTTTTGGAGGCGGTCTTCAAAGATGAGGAGACCTTTGTGGCGGAAGGCAATCAGTTGTATCATGCCGTCCAAACAATGGAGCATAAGGACGCGCTCTCGGTCTTTATGGCATGTGGTACAGAAGATTGGCTTTTGGAAGACAATCGTAGCTACAGCAGCTTTTTGAAAGAACAAGGAGTGTCGCTAACGTATCAAGAGCACGTCGGCGGACACGAATGGGATTTCTGGGACTGGGCGATGAAGCAGTTCCTAGACTGGTGGATTCCAGAAGATGCAGACCAAGGTGTGTCTAGCGGGAATGTGAAATCGTAAGACGAGCGCGATATTGTTGCAAGCACATCACCATAATGGTAGAATATTTTGTATATTAGAGCGATGAACAAGAGGAGTAAAATGACTTTGTTTACGAGAGAGGGAAGACTTGGTGAAACTTCCTAGCAGATTCATTTGAAGGTAGCTTGTGAGCTTACTCTACGAAATGCAGTAATAGAGTACGGAGACGACACTTCGTTACCAACATCGAGGCGTAATGAATGATTACGCGAATATTAGGTGGTACCACGAAATCAATCGTCCTATGGAGAGTGTCTTCATAGGATTTTTTTATTGGACACAAACAAGATACAAGGAGGAAAATCAATGGCTAAAGAAATGTCATCTAAGTTTCAACCACAAGAAGTTGAAGCTGGTAAATATCAATGGTGGGTTGATTCAGGTGTCTTCCATCCAAACGAAGATCCAAATGCTGAACCTTATTCAATCGTTATCCCGCCACCAAACGTAACAGGGAAATTACACTTAGGACATGCTTGGGACGTAACGTTACAAGACATGATTATCCGTCAAAAACGTATGCAAGGGTTCGACACTTTATGGTTACCAGGGATGGACCATGCTGGGATTGCAACTCAAGCAAAAGTAGAAGAAAAATTACGCGGAGAAGGTTTGTCTCGTTATGACCTTGGCCGTGAGAAGTTCCTTGAACAAACATGGGAATGGAAGGAAGAGTATGCCAGCCATATCCGAGAACAATGGGCAAAAATGGGGATTTCTGTAGACTACCGCAGAGAGCGTTTCACATTAGATAAAGGGTTATCTGACGCCGTGAAGAAAGTCTTCGTAACTTTATACGAAAAAGGCTTAATCTACCGTGGTGAGTACATCATCAACTGGGACCCTAAAGCCAAAACATCATTATCCGATATCGAAGTTATCCATAAAGACGTAGAAGGCGCGTTCTATCATATGAACTACCCTCTAGCAGACGGAAGTGGATTCCTAGAAATCGCAACAACTCGTCCAGAAACACTTCTTGGAGATACAGCGGTTGCGGTTCACCCAGACGACGAACGTTACCAAGCGCTTATCGGGAAAACAGTTATCTTGCCGTTAGTAAACCGTGAAATTCCAATCATTGCTGACGAATACGTTGAGCAAGATTTCGGAACAGGGGTTGTAAAAATCACTCCAGCGCATGACCCTAATGACTTTGAAGTAGGGAACCGTCACAACTTACCTCGTATTAACGTGATGAACGATGATGCGACAATGAACGAGTTAGCAGGTAAATACGAAGGCATGGACCGCTTTGCTGCGCGTAAAGCCATCGTGAAAGATTTGGAAGAAGCTGGCCTTCTTGTGAAAATCGAAAAACATTTACACAGCGTTGGTCACTCAGAACGTACAGATGTCGTTGTTGAACCACGTCTTTCAAAACAATGGTTCGTTAAAATGGGACCTTTGGCAGAACAAGCCATCAATGCGCAACGTGAAGAGGGCGACAATACTGTAAACTTCTACCCACCACGTTTCAATGATGCGTACTTACGCTGGATGGAAAACATTCACGACTGGGTAATTTCACGTCAATTATGGTGGGGACACCAAATTCCAGCTTGGTATCATAAAGAAACAGGCGAAGTATACGTAGGCATGGAAGCGCCAAGCGATATCGAAAACTGGACACAAGATCCAGACGTATTAGATACTTGGTTCTCATCTGCGTTATGGCCATTTTCAACAATGGGTTGGCCAGACGAACAAGCAGCTGACTACAAACGTTATTATCCAACGAACACACTTGTAACAGGATACGACATCCTTACTTTCTGGGTAAGTCGTATGATGTTCCAAGGATTAGAATTTACAGGCAAACGTCCATTCAAGAACGTTTTAATTCACGGATTGATTCGTGATAGCCAAGGTCGTAAGATGAGTAAGTCTCTTGGAAACGGGGTTGACCCAATGGAGGTTATCGAGCAATATGGTGCCGATGCGCTTCGTTGGTTCTTAGCAAACGGTTCTGCTCCAGGGCAAGACGTTCGTTACTCAACAGACAAGATGGATGCTGCATGGAACTTCATCAACAAGATTTGGAATGCAAGCCGTTACGCATTAATGAACGTGGGCGACTTAACAGCGGACCAAGTGGATATCACTGGTGAGAAGACACTTGCGGATAAATGGATTTTAACGCGCTTGAATCAAACGATTGGCAAAGTGACAGAACTCTTCGAGAAATTCGAATTCGGTGAAGCAGGACGTCTCTTATATCGCTTCATCTGGGATGATTTCTGTGACTGGTATATCGAAATGTCGAAAGAAACATTAGCAGGGGACGACGAAGCTGCGAAATTAACAACACGTAGCATTCTTGTATATGTATTAGACAACACATTACGTCTATTACACCCAATCATGCCTTTCGTGACAGAAGAAATCTGGCAATCTGTTCCTCACGTTGGGGAATCATTAGTGGTCGCAACTTATCCAACAGTTCACCCAGAACAAATGGATGAAAAAGCAGCCGAAGAAATGGAATTCTTAATGGACTTTATCCGTTCAGTACGTACGGTTCGTAATGAAATGAACACACCATTATCAAAACCAATTAACATCATTGCGAAAGTGAGCGACGCTGCGCACTACGCGATCTTGAAAGAAAACGAATCTTACATTGCACGCTTCTCAAATCCAGAAGAATTCGTGTATGGTGAAGACGTTGAAGCGCCATCTGATGCGGTTACTTCAGTCATCACAGGTGCTGAAATTTACTTGCCGTTAGCAGGGCTAATCAACATCGAAGACGAAATCGCTCGTCTTGAAAAAGAAGCAGAGAAATTGCAACAAGAAGTGGATCGTGTCGAGAAGAAATTATCGAACGAGAAATTTGTGGCAAAAGCTCCTGAAGCGGTTGTTGAAGCTGAACGTGCAAAAGGTGCGGACTATCAAGCACAACGCGAAGCCGTGTTAGAACGTATCGCAACATTAAAGAAAATCTAATCCGTTTCAATGGCGGGGAGAGCGTATGAAGTGTCATGCGCTCTCTTTTGTATGTTCCAAAGAGTCATTTTCTGTTATGATAAATGAGGAAAACAGGAGGTGAGTGAATGATTCAAGAGTGGTTAAAAAAGAGCGAGAGTATTCCGCGTAAACATGGATTGTACCGCATGGAGGCTATCCTAGAAGCACTTGGAAATCCAGAACGAGGGTTGAAGACTATTCATATTGCTGGAACGAATGGAAAAGGGTCCACTGCGGCGATGGTAACGGCCTTTGCGAAGGCGCATGGATTGCGAGTAGGGACATTCACTTCACCACATATGGACAGTATTAAGGAACGGATTCAGCTAGACGGAGTGCCTCTAGGGGAAGAGCCGTTCTGGCAAGCCGCATCGGTCGTAAGAGAGGTGGAGAACCGCTTATTCGAAGAGTGGGGCGCCTTTAACTATTTTGAGATTTTAACGGCGATGATGTTTGTCGTCTTTCAACAGGAAGCTGTCGACCTTGCAATTATTGAGGTCGGGATTGGAGGTCTTCTCGATAATACGAATGTTGGGCATCCACTCGTCAGTGTCATTACGACGATTGGGTTGGATCATCAAGACTTACTCGGAACTACGTTGGAAGAAATTACGGCGCAAAAAGCAGGGATTATTAAGGCTGGGCAGCAAGTGGTTGTCGGGCCAGTTACGCGTGAATGTATGGATGTGATACATAGTACCTCTAGTAAACAAGGTGCAACAGTGCAGGCGTTTGGGGAAGATTTTTCACTAGTAGAAGATTCGTATCAAGATGCAGTATTCACGATTTCGCTGAAGCAGTTAGCCCTTAACGGAACCTTCCAAAAGGAGAATGCGACTGTTGCGATTCGAGCGTTTCGCGCGTGGATGGAAGCTACGGGTAGAAGTGTGCAGGCCGAATTCATCGAGGCGGCATTACAAGTGGTTTCCTGGCCAGGGCGCATGGAAGTATTGCAAGCGACACCGCTTGTGATCATCGACGGAGCCCATAATTTACCAGCTATCGAGCGACTCGTTCAAAACATGACGGCTCACGTTGGCAAGAAACAGACGCTGTTATTTAGCGCGCTCACTCGAAAAGATAGTCAACAGATGCTTCTAAGGTTGCAGGAAGCTCTTCCTGACGTGAACATCATCTTGACGAGTTTCCATCCTTCAAGAGGCATGTCGATTGCTAGAAGTGATGTGGAAGCGTACTTGGATTCTCCACAGGTTTCTTATGAAGAAAGCTTTGAAGACGTCATCGACCGTTTCGCCAGTGTAACAGACGATAAGACCGAATTATGGGTGACGGGGTCATTGTATTTTATCGCCGAAGTTCGACATTGGTGGAAGAACCGTAAGCCCAAAGAAGAATAGACATCGTAACTCTTTGTAGAGAAAACAAAGAGGAAGTGTCACAATGATTGAATCAAAATTATTAGAAGTGCCTTTAAGCGCTATGCCACGAGAACGCCTCGAACGGTATGGCGCTAAAGTGCTTGAAACGCATGAATTACTCGCGATATTACTGCGAACAGGGTCCAAGGATTTAAACGTCCTGCAACTGGCGGTTGTTGTCTTAAACACCTTCGAGGACTTGCATTCGCTGAAGATGGCGAGCCTGGACGAACTCATGCACATTAATGGCATCGGCAGAACCAAGGCAATTGAACTCAAGGCAGCGATGGAACTTGGGGTGCGCTTAAGTAATGCCGCGCAAATGAAACTCGGGAAGATTACGTCCTCCAAGATGGCCGGCCAGTGGATTGTGCAGGAGTTGAAGGATGCCTATCAGGAACATCTTGTCGCCTTGTATTTGAACACGAAAAACGAGATTATCAAGAAGAAAATGATCTTCATCGGTGGTTTGAACAGTGCAGTGGCGCATCCTAGAGAAATCTTCCGGGAGGCAGTACGGTTTTCGGCGGCGCGCGTCATCATTGGCCATAATCACCCAAGCGGAAATCCCGAACCCTCCCAAGCGGATATCGATTTTACACGTCGCTTGATGGAGTGTGGTGAACTCATGGGCATCGAGCTTCTAGATCATTTTGTAGTCGGAGGAGAGGAGTACATTTCTTTAAAAGAATTCGGGGCTTTTTAAAAACGACTCAAAAGAATGTGAAAAGTTGAATTTTAGAAAAAGATGAAAACAGATTGTTTTCAATTTTCACGAAAAATAATATTGAAAATTAACGAAACGATTCGGAAAAAACGCACAAAACGGCAATTGTTCTACTTAATTCTCAGTGAAATCGGAAATACTCTTGCAAATTTGCCTGTGAGATGTTATACTTAGGTTGTGTTTTTGTTATGTAAAGAAATTGTGTAAGATATTACTCCTTTCGAACCATTAGCAAGAATATCAATAACAAGTGCTATGGCACAAGGAGGAAATGTTCATGGAACAAGGTACAGTAAAATGGTTTAACTCAGAAAAAGGTTTTGGGTTTATCGAACGTGAAGGTGGAAACGATGTATTCGTACACTTCTCAGCAATCCAATCAGAAGGATTCAAAACATTAGAAGAAGGACAAGCAGTTCAATTCGATGTTGAAGAAGGCGCTCGTGGACCACAAGCAGCTAACGTAGTTAAACTATAATTTAACTTAAACTTTGATACCACCGGTTTTCCGGTGGTTTTTTTGTGCGCAAAAACAGAAGAGTCGAAGCTTAAAATGTACAAATTTGGCCATGTCCATATATGGCCTTTTTGTCCTCCCCCTCCCAAGAATTTCTTTTTATTTTTGTCCTTTTTTAGTAAGTTGGTTTCAAAATTATTGGTGATTTTTTGTTAGAAGCTGCCCCAGCTGGAATGGGAGAAACAAGTGCGAATCGATTTTTGAAAAACGAAGAGTCTTCGGATTCTATAGGAATAATAATAGCGGTCATAATCGATGTGAATTACTGACTCTGGAAATTCATTTCCTAGAGTCAGTTTGAAGCTCGATAGGAAACGAGACCTGGGCTCGTTCCGGTATAGCTATTGTTGTTCCTATGAAGATATCCGAAGGTGTTTGTAGTTTTTCAAAACAGCACAAAACATCTAATTGTTTCTTCCATTCCAGCCGAAGGCTCACCAGTTTTTTACACAAAAAATATCACCATAATATTACAGAAACCGTTTTTATATTACGAAATAAAAAAGTTTCCTAAAAATCTATAAAATACAAGAATAAAAAGCTAAATTCTGCTATACTAGAATAGAATTCTTACAGCCAAGTCTGTAGAAGAATTATCTAAGGAGGAAACAGTGTGGTTGCATTAAATTTTAAAGCACAGAATATCGGAATTGACTTAGGCACAGCTAACACGATTGTTTATCTAGAAGATGAGGGAATCGTCACACGTGAACCTTCCGTGGTTGCAAAAAATATCGTTACAGAAGAAATTATCGCAGTAGGAAAATCTGCATTTGAAATGATTGGTAGAACACCAGAAAATATCGTGGCATTACGCCCAATGAAAGATGGCGTAATCGCTGACTACAATACAACGACAGCAATGTTGAAATACTTCATTCAGTCGATTGTGGGCCGCTCATTCTTTAAACCAGTGGTCATTATTTGTGTGCCAAGTGGCATTACAGACGTTGAAAAAAGAGCCGTTTTAGACGCGACAAAATATGCAGGAGCCAAAGAAGCGTACGTGGTTGAAGAACCATTCGCAGCTGCGGTTGGGGCAGGCCTTCCTGTCACAGACCCAACTGGAAGCATGATTGTCGATATCGGTGGCGGTACGACAGACGTTGCGACGATTTCTCTTGGTGGAATCGTGAATAGCCGTTCAATTCGTGTCGGAGGAGACGAGTTAAACGAGTCTATTATTCAGCATGTTCGTAAGACGTACAATTTACTAATCGGGGAACGTACGGCTGAAGAATTAAAAATTATGTTAGGTTCAGCTTCCGTTGAAAAAGCACAAGGAAGCATGCAAGTGCGTGGTCGTGATATGGTTACGGGATTGCCACGTGTTGTTGAAGTGCCTGCAAAAGAAATTGCAGTTGCGATGAGTGAAATTATTCATCAAATTTTAGACGCAGTAAAAGATGTATTGGAACAAACACCGCCAGAAATTTCTGCGGACGTTATTGATCATGGAATCGTGTTAACAGGGGGAGGCGCAATGCTTCGTCACCTTGCTGAGATGATTTCGAAGGAAACGCAAGTACCAGCCTTTGTGGCCAACGATCCACTCGATTGTGTGGCACTAGGAACAGGTGCGATTTTAGCAAATCCATCATTAATGAAAAAATAGAGTCCGTTGAAAAATAAAAAAAGAGGAGTGATGATGTGAATCCAATTTTTTCAAATAAGAAACTAATTGGTTGGGTAATCGGAATTATCACGGCATTAGCATTGATCATGTATTCCGTTACTTACGGCAGTAATATCGTGACTCAAGGTGTTAATGATGTAACCAATATTCTAGGAAGATTAGTCTCTTATCCAGCAAATAGTATTAATGATTTTATCGATAGCGTGAGTGATTTATCAAATACGTATCAAGAAAATCAATCGTTAAAACAAAAAATCGATACCATTCATGAATTAGAAGTTCAATTGAGTGAGTTAAAACGTGATAACCAAAAAATGAAGGAAACGCTCAAGTTGCAAGATACGCTGAACGATTATACGTTAGTGAATGCGACGGTGATTGCGCGTAATCCAGATACATGGCGTGATGTCATTACAATTAACAAAGGGTCTAATGACGGCATCCAACCGCAAATGTCTGTTATGAGTGATAATGGACTTGTAGGGAAAGTTATGGACGTGAATCCAACGAGTGCACGTGTAGCGCTATTATCGAATGCTGATAATACATTAGTGCGTGTGGCGGCGATGATTCAAAACGAAAAAGAACCAATCTACGGAACGATCACTGGCTATGACGATAAAACCAATATGTTAGTGATGAGCCAAATTCAAGCAACGCAAGATATCAAAGTTGGGGATAAAGTCGTGACAAGTGGTCTCGGTGGCATTTCTCCAAACTCACTATATATCGGTACGGTTGAAGAAGTGGCGATGGACCGTTTTGGCTTGTATAAAGAAGTGAAAATTCGTCCAGCAGCGGATACAAATGACGTTCGTTATGTGACGGTTGTTATTCGTACAAGCGAAAGCGAGGGGCAATAATGCGCATCTCAAAAAGAGTTTACTGGGTGTTATTTGTTTATATTCTTGCTTTCTTAGCCGATGGAGTGTTAACGAATCATTTTTCAAAATTATTCCTCTTCTCAGGCTATAGCTTAACACCTCGAATGATTATTATCGCTGTCGTGATGTTAAACTTTATGATTGACCAAAAATCGATGTTCTGGTTTACAGTCGTTGCAGGATTCTTAGTGGACAGTTACTACTCGGGCGTCCTCGGTGTTTACATGGCGCTGTTTGCGGTGATTGTACGAATCATTAATTTGGTTCGCTCAAACATCCTTCAAAATCCATTTACGTTAGGACTTGCGCTAGTCTTCTTCTTAAGTTTCACCGAAGTCTCTGTTTACTTCGTATATGCCTTACGAGGAGTAGCGAGCATGAGTTGGAACGAGTTCTTAGTAGTGAGACTCGGGGCAACCTTAATGTTAAACATCGTGATTTACTATATTTTATATCTCCCGCTTCGCAATTTTGCTAGATGGGTGAACTCAACTCCGGTCGTAAGTCCACACGACTTAATGAACCATCGTAGAGCATAATAGGAGAAAGGTTTGGCTGTTTGTGGCCAAGCCTTTTTGATTGCACGTTAATAGTACTGACAAAGGCGATAGATATGGTATAATAAAGAGAATTAGTGTCAAGAGAAAGAGGAATTGAATGAAGAAAGCAACATTTTTAAAAGCAAGTCTAATCTCGAAAGGGATCATTGCGACCTGTGCGATTGTCGGTTTTCTAATGCAGATGACGCTTCACGGCTGGCATGGACTTCGTTACTACACGAATCAATCGAATCTACTCGTTGGATTGTTTATGGTGTACTTGCTATTGAAATACCGCAAAGACGGCCATTGGAGTAAGATGGACCTTCGATTGAAGGGTGGCGTTACGGTTGCGATTCTTCTAACGGGGCTGGTATATCACTTTATGTTAGCACCACAAAAGACAGCCGAAGAGTTCTGGACGATTGAGAATTTCCTATCGCACTATATTGTGCCGTTTGGAACCTTGCTCGATTGCATCGTCTTTGATAAAGGACATTGCTACAAGTGGTATGATCCATTTACGTGGACGCTATTGCCGCTGGTCTATGCGATTGTATCTGTGGCGATTGCACTCATCACACGTATTCCGATTGGAAATAACAAAGATGGCCCATTCCCATATTTCTTCTTGAATGTGGATAAATATGGATTTGTCGGTGTCTTGCAATATTGCTTAGGATTAGCCGTAGCCTTTTTAATCGGCTCGTATATTCTTTTCGTATTTAAAAATGGATTCAAAACAAAGGAACGTTTATAAGAGAGGAGTCTTTCATGGTTCGAGATATTGGAATCGACTTAGGAACAGCGAATATTTTAGTGTTCTTAAAAGATCGTGGAATTATTTTAAATGAACCGTCACTCGTTGCGCTAGATGAGCGTAATGGCGACGTGATTGCAGTCGGTGAACGTGCGTATCAAATGGTGGGCCGTACACCTAAAGAAATCAATGTGCACCATCCATTAAAAGGTGGGGTAATTGCGGATATCGCGGTTACTGAGCAATTGCTTGAATTGTTCATGCAAAAATTAAACTTAAATAGTTGGTTCTCTAAACCAGATATTTTGATTTGCACACCAACAAATATTACGACAGTCGAGCAAAAAGCGATTATCCAAGCAGCGATTAAATGCGGTGGACGTAATATTTACTTAGAGGAAGAACCAAAAGTGGCCGCAGTCGGCGTTGGACTCGATATCTTCTCTCCAATTGGAAACATGGTCATCGATATCGGTGGCGGAACAAGTGATATTGCCGTTCTTTCAATGGGCTCAACGGTCACAAGCCGTTCGATTAAATTGGCTGGCGACAATATGGACTTTGCTATTTCGGAATATATTAAAGACAAATATCAACTCATTATCGGAGACCGTACCGCTGAAGCCATCAAGATGAATCTCGGTAGTGCGATTGAAGTGGAAAACGAGTCGGATATGATTGTTAAAGGTCGCGATATGACGACTGGTTTGCCGAAGACGGTAACGATTTATACAAATGAAATTTATCATTGCTTAAAAGAAATGCTCGATACGATTGGCGAAGAAGCTAGACTCGTACTCGAAGCAACTCCACCAGAACTCGCAGGCGATATTATCGAACGCGGCGTGATGGTGACAGGGGGCGGAGCGCTCATCCAAGGAATCGACCGTATGCTTTCAGAGAAGCTACAAGTTCCTGTGATGGTGGCGGAGAACCCGCTTCAAAGTGTTGCGATTGGAACAGGAATCTTATTAAACCGCATTAAAGCAGATCGTGGTATTTTCTCAGGACTCAGAAGACTTTTCAGTTCTAAGAAAGTCGTAATGAACCCAACTGCGAATATGATTGATGATGAAAGGAAAGAAGAAGCATGAAGCAAGAATTGAAAAATAGTGGTCACTTATTATTGACGGCGCTACTCCGTGTCTTAATCTTCGTGATTATTGCAGTCATCTTATTTGCACTTGGCTTAATGGTTGGCTATGCCGTTCTTGGTGAAGGTCACAACCCATTTGATATTTTCTCAAAAGAAGTATGGGACAAGATTTTCAACTTTATTAACTAACAAGCAGATAGATTGACCTTTGTTGACTATTGAAGTAGACTAAAACAAAATAAAATTTGGAGGAAGACTTATGAATTTAATTCCAACAGTTATCGAGCAATCTTCTCGAGGAGAACGTGCTTATGATATTTACTCACGTTTATTAAAAGACCGTATTATTATGGTGAGCGGACCAGTTCACGACGATATGGCCAATGCGATTATCGCGCAATTACTATTCTTAGATGCACAAGATCCTGAGAAAGATATTTACATGTATATTAACTCTCCCGGAGGAAGTGTAACAGCAGGTTTAGCCATCTACGATACAATGAACTTCATCAAAGCAGACGTTCAAACCATCGCGATGGGACTAGCAGCATCAATGGGTTCATTCCTATTAACAGCTGGTGCTAAAGGGAAACGCTATGCATTACCAAACGCTGAAATCTTAATTCACCAACCATTAGGTGGAGCTCAAGGTCAAGCGACAGAAATTGAAATTGCAGCACGTCAAATCTTGAAAACACGTGAACGCTTAAATAAAATCTTGGCGAAACAAACAGGACAAAAATTATCACGTATCGAAAAAGATACAGACCGTGATAACTACATGACAGCACAAGAAGCATTAGAATATGGCTTAATTGATGCGATCATGGAAAGCTCAAAAGAAATGAAATAACAGTGTGAAAACTGAAGAATACCTTCTGAAACAAATCGTTTTGGAGGTATTCTTTTTTTATTGTTTTGATTTCTGAAGATTTAACATTTAAAATATTGTTTTTATGTGAAATTTTTCATTTATTGTTTATTAATGTTTGTGAAAACGTTATAATAGTAATTGTAATAATAAAAATAAAAAGTGAAAGGTGAGAAAAAATGAAAAGAAATTGGAAAGTTCTTTTACTAAGTATTTTATCGGTTCTACTTTTATTCGGCTGTGCTACAGCGAAGAAGAGTGGGAAATTTGAAGGAGTGGGGAATGGTAAGCACGGCGAGATTAAAGTAGCCGTTACGATTACCGATGCGAAGATTACTAACATTGAAGTCGTTCAGCAAGATGAAAATAAAGGGCTGTCCGATCCGGTTTACAACGAGTTGAAGGAAACGATTATCGCGCAAAACTCAGCAGATGTCGATGTTGTGTCTGGAGCGAGTGCAACTAGTGAAGGTTATTTAGAAGCCGTTAAAGATGCGATTAAGAAATCAGGCATTACGCTTGTCGCTGCAAAACAAACGGCAACGAATAAAAACGAGCTTCCTGCAGAACAAACCTTTGATGTCGTTATCGTTGGTTCAGGTGGTGCCGGACTTAGTGCTGCGATTGAAGCTGCAGAAGCTGGTAAGTCAGTCGCTATTGTTGAAAAAATGCCAACAGTCGGCGGGAATACGCTTATTTCCGGTGGGGAAATGAATGCGCCTGGTAACTGGGTACAAAAGAATCTTGGAATTACTGGCGACTCTGTAGAAGCGTACTATAATGATACGATGAAGGGTGGAGACAATATCGGGGATCCTAAACTCGTTCATTTAATGGCTGAAAAAGCATTGGAATCAGCAGAATGGTTACGAGACGACGTACACGTTGAATTCCTATCAGATCAATTATTCCAATTCGGTGGACACTCATTTAAACGTGCATTGATTCCTAAGGGCCATACTGGTGCGGAATTAGTGTCTAAATTAAAAGCAAAAGCAGAAGAACTTGGTGTTAAGATCTTCTTGAACGTGAAAGCAGATGAATTAATCCAAGATGCAAACGGTCGTGTGACAGGTGTGAAAGCCACTGACAAGGCTAAAAAAGAAGTCAAATTCCTTGCTAACAATGGGGTTGTATTAGCAACAGGTGGTTTCGGTTCGAACGTAGAAATGCGTAAAGAATACAACAAGGAATATGACGAACGTTATAAATCAACAGATACTGTCGGTACAACTGGGGATGGTATTGTAATGGCTCAAAAAGCTGGGGCTGCGTTGAAGAACATGGAATACATCCAAACATACCCAATCGCAAATCCGAAAACTGGTATGATTTCACTATTAGCCGATACTCGTTTTGATGGAGCGATTCTTGTGAACCAAGAAGGAAAACGTTTCGTGGAAGAATTAGACCGCCGTGACGTGATTTCTAAAGCGATTTTAGCGCAAACAGGTGGATATACTTACCAAATCTGGAACGATAAGATTGATGCGATTTCGAAGACAAAAGAAGCGCATAAAGCAGAGTACGATGAGTTGATTCGTGAAGGCTTGTTAGTGAAAGCTGATACGATTGAAGAAGCTGCGAAATTCTTTGATATCGATATCAATAACTTGAAAGAAACAATCGCAAAAGTAAATGAATATGCGAAAAACAAAGATGACAAAGATTTCCATCACCGTGGTGGACTAGTGTCTCTTGAAGAAGGTCCATACTACATTCAAAAAGCCGTTCCTTCTGTTCACCATACAATGGGTGGGGTTGTTATCAACGAAAAAACAGAAGTGTTAAATGAAAAAGGCGAACCAATTCCAGGCTTATACGCTGCTGGTGAATTAACAGGGGTTATCCAAGGTAAGAACCGTCTTGGAGGAAATGCGATTACGGATATTATCACATTCGGACGTATTGCCGGTAAAGAAGTCGGAAGTAAATAAGCTAGTAATGGATCGTGCAGTAGAACTTTTCCAGTTCGCTGCACGATTTTTTTTTCGCCGTATATCTTCCTTTTTAGTCGTGAAAGCGGTACAATAGACACATACGACTTTGTTAGAAGGTAAAAGGGGAAAAGGTTATGACAACAGAAGGAAATCCATTAAATAATGCTCGTGTAGCATATGAATATTACGAATTACCAGGGGAATTGGTAGATATTCAACCTTTAGGAAATGGATTAATTAATAAAACCTATCAAATTACACATACACATGAAAATGAAGAAAAACAATATGTATTACAAGCGATTAATCATAAAATTTTTCCAAATGTACGTGGATTAATGGAAAATATCGAGAAGGTAACGACTTATCTTCGTGAGAAATACGAAGCAGAAGGGCGCGATGCTGCTCGTGAAACGCTTCGTGTCATCCGTACAAAAGATGGCCATTTAACAGCCAACTTGGATAACGGAACCTACTGGCGTATTTATGATTCAGTGAAAAATAGCTATTCATTAGATAAAGTAGAAAGTCCAGAGCAATTTTACATCACAGCGAAAGCATTTGGTCGTTTTGCCTATGACTTAAACGACTTCGATGCAAGCCAATTGGTCGAAGTGATTCCGCAATTCCACGATACACGTAATCGTTACAGACAGTTGGAAGAAGCGATTAGAGAAGATCGCGTTGGCCGTGTGAAAGAGGTGCAAGAAGAGATTGCATTTATCCAAAATCGTAAAGCGGACTGCTTCTTATTATATGATTTACTGGATGAAGGCGTATTGCCGCTTCGTGTAACGCACAATGATACAAAATTAAACAACATTATGTTCGACAGTGAAACGAAAGAACCGCTTTGCATTGTGGACCTTGATACAGTGATGCCAGGCTTAGTGTTATTTGATTTTGGGGATTCGATTCGATTTGGTGCAAACGACTGCGCCGAGGACGAACCTGATTTATCAAAAGTGAACTTTGATTTCGACTTATACGAAACTTACGTGAAAGGCTTTATCGAAGGAACAAACGGCATCTTGACGGAAGCCGAACTCAAATACTTACCTTGGGGTGCGCGTGTCATCACGCTAGAACAAGGCATTCGTTTCTTGACGGACTATATCAATGGGGACGTTTATTACGCAACGACTCGTCCAGGACAAAACTTGGACCGTGCACGTACGCAATTGAAATTGGTACAAGATATGGAAAACGTGTGGGATAAGATGGTCGAAGCTGTTAAAAACGCACAAAAATAAGAAATTCAGACTCTCTGACAGATTTGTCAGAGAGTTTTTTGTAGTTCTGAACACTATATATTGTAAATTATAACGATTCTAAAACACAATATATTGTGTTTTAGGGGTTGATTTTTATTTTTTGAGTGCTAAAATAAGGACTAGAGTTTAAGGAGGAATCGTGATGAGTGTAGAGACATTAACAGCGTTATCGGTCACGAAGAGGGATGGCCGACAAGTCGAATTTCAAAAGGAAAAAATTCAACGTGCGATTGAAAAAGCGGAAATCGGATTGAATGGTACATTAAGCGATGAGCGGATGGTAGTGCTTGGTTGCATCGTAGAGGATGTCCTCGCGGAGATTTCAAGACGCTTTAACGATACGATTGAGATTTATGAAATTCAAAATATCATTGAACATTTTCTGATTGAAGATGGGGAATCAGAGCTTGCACAAGAGTATATCTCCTACCGTGTAGACCGTGATTTACGCCGTAAGAATCAGTTGGATTTTCAATGGGCGCTCTCACGATTAACGAATAAAGAAGCTAGCGTCGTCAACGAGAACGCGAATAAAGATAGTAAAGTTTTTAATACACAGCGCGACTTAACGGCTGGGACGGTTGGGAAGATTATCGGTTTGAAGATGCTTCCGCCGCACGTGGCCAATGCGCATTTAAAAGGCGACATCCATTATCACGACTTGGACTATCATCCATATATGCCGCTCACGAACTGTTGCTTAATTGACTTTGAGCATATGCTAGGGCTTGGCTTTAAAATCGGAAATGCAGAAGTGGAGTCTCCTAAATCCATTCAAACAGCGACTGCCCAAATGGCTCAAATCATCGCGAATGTAGCGAGCAGTCAGTATGGGGGTTGTTCTGCTAACCGTGTGGATGAGTTACTGGCACCTTATGCAGCTAAGAATTATGAAAAGCATTTAGCAGATGCAAAAGTCTGGATTGAAGGAGCGGACCGTCAAGAAGCGTACGCGATGAAGAAGACGGAAAAAGATATTTATGATGCGATGCAATCCTTAGAATATGAAATCAACACGCTCTATACATCGCAAGGACAAACACCGTTTACCACACTTGGATTTGGACTCGGAACGAATCACTTTGAACGTTGTATTCAAAAAGCTATCTTGCAAGTACGCATGGAAGGAATTGGCAAAGAAAAACGGACGGCCATCTTCCCGAAACTCGTCTTCACATTGAAACGTGGCGTGAATTTGGAAGCCAATGACCCAAACTACGACGTGAAGCAATTGGCGTTGGAATGTGCGACAAAACGCATGTATCCAGACGTATTAAGCTATGACCAAATCGTTCGTTTAACAGGAAGCTTCAAGGTACCGATGGGATGCCGTTCATTCTTACAAGGATGGAAAGACGAAAACGGCCAAGAAGTGAACGACGGACGGATGAACTTAGGGGTTGTCACGCTCAATATTCCTCGAATTGCCCTTGAAGCGGGCGGATCTCTTCAAAAGTTTTGGGAGATTTTTGAGGAAAAGCTAGCGATTTGTAAAGACTCACTTGTCTACCGTGTGGAACGTTGTAAGGAAGCCACTCGAGATAATGCGCCGGTCTTATATCATTATGGAGCATTTGGCCAACGCTTGAAGGAGGACGAAGAAGTCGACGTCTTATTTAGAAACAAACGTGCGACGGTTTCTCTAGGCTATATCGGCCTCTATGAAGCAGCAACGGCCTTCTTTGGACCTGCGTGGGAAACGAATCCTGAAGCCAAAGCGTTCACCTTAGAAATCGTGAAATCGTTGAAGGCTCATACGGATGCATGGGGCGACGAGTATGGCTATCATTTCAGCGTTTATGCGACTCCAAGTGAAAGCTTGACAGACCGTTTCTGTAAGCTCGATATTGAAAAATTCGGTCTCGTGCCAGACATTACCGAGAAGGAATACTACACGAATAGTTTCCATTATGATGTGCGCAAAAATCCAACGCCATTTGAAAAGATTGAGTTCGAGAAAGATTATCCAGTGTATTCTTCAGGGGGATTTATCCATTACTGCGAATACCCAGTGCTTCGTCAAAATCCAAAGGCGCTGGAAGCTGTGTGGGATTTTGCCTATGACAAAGTTGGATACCTTGGAACGAACACACCAATCGACCACTGCTATAAGTGCGGATTTGACGGTGAATTTACTCCAACGGCTAAAGGATTCGAATGTCCACAATGTAAGAACCATGATCCGCAAACGTGTGATGTGGTGAAACGAACTTGTGGTTACCTTGGAAATCCGCAAGCACGTCCGATGGTGCATGGTCGTCACGTGGAAATTTCTTCGCGTGTGAAACATATGCCAAAACTCAAGGAACGCTATGCGCTTGGGGTGACAGAGGATGAATAACCCGAAGCCAAAAGAATGGACCAGCCAGCAGTATTCCCAAGGGAAGATTGCAAGCTATAAACCGTATAATTTTGTCGATGGGGAAGGGGTACGCTGCTCGCTGTATGTGAGTGGCTGCCTTTTTGCCTGTGAAGGGTGTTATAACGTCATCGCGCAAAATTTCAACTACGGCATTCCGTATACGAAGGAACTCGAAGCACAAATCGTTGAAGATGTGGGCGCTTCGTATTGTCAGGGTTTAACACTCTTAGGAGGTGAGCCGTTTTTAAATACGGGTGTCTGCCTTTCTCTAGTAAAGGCTCTCAGACTAGCATACGGGCACACCAAAGACGTGTGGTCGTGGACCGGGTATACATGGGAAGAATTGATGCAAGAAACAGAGGATAAGCTCGAATTACTCAGCTTGATTGATATTTTAGTCGACGGACGATTTGAACTCGCCAAGAAGGATTTGACCTTGCAGTTTCGAGGTAGTAGCAATCAGCGCATTATCGATGTGCAGGCGTCTCTTGAAGCTGGGAAAGTCATTTTATGGA
>CAUVJW010000002.1:0-48251 GCA_963552295.1 uncultured Streptococcus sp.
GAAGAAGCAACTGAGAAAAATAGTAGACAAGCAAATAAATAGTTTCTTCATAGTAAACTCCTTTCTTTGATTCCTTTTAGGTGTATTAACCGGTTAATACACTTATCTTTAACTGTATTATGCACTTAGTACACTCAAATGTCAATAGCGTTTTCAAAAATATTTTTTAAAATAAAAAAGACGACTCAAAATTGAGTCTGAAGTGCACCCCAAGAGTTAGACACAAAATCTAACTTTTGGGGTGCACTTCACAATCCGGAGGGTTTACTTAGACAAAAACAAGGAGGACGGAAATCCGTCCTCCTCGTTATTTACGCTTTTATTTAATTAATTCGTAAATCGCTTCTGCATAAATTGCAGCTGATCTGAATAAATCTTCTAATGCGAAGAATTCATTTGCTTGGTGCATTGTATCGATTGAATCTGGGAAGAGCGCACCATACGCTACACCACGTTCAAAGATACGTCCGTATGTTCCACCACCGATTGATTGTTCATGTGCAGGTAAACCTGTTTGACGGTGATATACGTCTAACAATGTTGACACTAACTCATCTTCTGGAGATACATAGTGAGGAACTTGTGCTTTACCGTGAGCAACTGTGAATCCATAACCTGAAGCGACAACTTCTGTCTTAATTTCAAGACCTTCTGCAGTTACCCCTAATGGATAACGGAAGTTCACTACAGCTACCCCACCTAATTCAGGTGTGTAAGTGAAGATTCCGGCATTAGCTGTCAATGGTCCCATCACTTCATGGTTGAAGTCTACTTTCAAGTTTTTACCATCAGTATCTTCATGTAATACTTCAGCAGCAAATGCTAAGTATTTCTTCGCACTGCCTTTGAAGTTGAATTGGTTTAAGAATTTAGCTAAGTGTGTACCTGCATTGATTCCTTTATCTGGAGTAGATCCGTGTGCTGATTTACCAACAACGTCTAAGATAACTTTGCCGTCTAATACTTGAGCACTACCTTCAACAGGATTTGCAGCAACATATGCAAAGAAGCGATCAACTACTTCATCAGCATTTGGAACAACGATTTCCGCATGCGCATCTTGAGGAACCATGTTTTCACGTAAACCTGCGTCGAAGCTTAATAATTGGTAGTCGCCTTCTGCAGCTCCCCCAGGAATATCATAGTGTAATGAAAGGATTCCTTTTTCACCATTGATGATTGGGAATGTTGCGTCTGGTGAGAAACCAAAGTCCGGCATTTCTTCTGTTTGGAAGTAACGGTCCATACATTTCCAACCTGATTCTTCGTCTGTTCCGATAATGAAACGAACACGTTTTGAAACTGGTAATCCTAATTCTTTGATGATTTTTAATGCGTAGTATGCTGCCATACTTGGTCCTTTATCATCGCTTGAACCACGCGCATAAATACGATTATTAATAATTTGTGGCTCGAATGGATTTGTATCCCATCCAGTTCCTACTGGAACAACGTCCACGTGACCTAAAACTCCAAGAGTTTCTTTATAGTCTGGATTTGGTGCAAACTCGATGTGACCTGCTAAGTTTCCAACTTGTTTTGTTGTGAATCCATCACGTTCACCGATTGCTAAGAATGCTTCTAGCGCTTCTTTAGGTCCAGGACCTACTGGTGCATCCTCTGTCGCTTTAGAATCATCACGCACACTGTCGATACGTAATAATGTGAATAAATCTTTTAATAGATCTTCTTTACGAAGTTCTACTTCTTTTTTCCAATCAATTGTCATCCAATCGCTCCAATCTCTATCAAGTAGATTCAATAGTCTTATCTTACCATTTTTACAAAAGGATGAAAAGCGGTTAAACCCTTTCTATAACAAATAAAAGCCTAGGATTTCTCCTAAGCTTTCGTTATTCATTCATCATTAATGATTCTAATTCTTCTTCAGTTAAGGGTCTGCTCTCTCCTAACGCGAGGCTCTCATCTAACTTGAGTGGCCCCATCGTGAGTCGCTGTAAGTCGACAACAGTTTTCCCGCAGGCTTTCACCATTCGTTTGACCTGATGGAATTTTCCTTCTTTCAAATGAATCTGAACGATCGATTCATCCTGCGTCGTTGAAAGAATATCCAGACGCGCTGGCATACACTCCGTTCCATCCGATAAGACGATGCCCTTCTCAAAAGCAGTCGCATCTTCAGGAGTCATCACGCCTTCAACTCTTGCTTGGTAGATTTTTGTAACGTGTTTCTTCGGTGAAAGAAGACGGTGTGCCAACTCTCCATCATTTGTCAAAAGCAATAATCCATGCGTATCGATATCCAAACGACCTACTGGGAAAACTCCCTTTTTAAAATAGAGCGGATCGATTAAATCCAGTACTGTTTTATGAAGATTATCTTCTGTCGCACTAACGACTCCCTTAGGCTTATTCATCATCATATAGACGAACTCTTCGTATTGAATCTTCTCGCCATCAAACAAAATCTCATCCGTTTCAGGATTCACTTGAACTTTACCATTGTTTACGACTTTACCATTGACGGTAATTCGTTTGGCCTTTAATAAAGATTTGACCTCGGAACGAGTTCCAAGGCCACAATCTGCTAAACATTTATCTAATCTCATTATTTCATCCTCAATTTACGACGAATGCCACCTACGCGAGCGCCAAGCATTTCATCAGCTAATCGATTCTTCAAGGTAATCAGTCCGTAAGTCGCCGCTCCGACAAAACCTACAGCAGCCACTGCAATTAACGCACGTACTTTACCACCGATTGGCATTACATGTTTAATCGCATAGAGCGTAATCGCTGAAGTGATGGCCATCGCAAGAGATGCAAGAAGCACTTGCCCGAATTTCTTCAATACGTAATTCAAATCGAATCGTGTAATACGAAGAACGTGACGGCACATATAAAGCGTCGCTACAAAGTACGCTACTGAGCTGGCAATTAACGGACCAGCTCCACCAAGGAAGTAAATCATCATTGGTTGCCATAGTAATTTAATAAGCACCGTAAATCCTAATGCTTTAATCGCAATGATGTGTTGTTCCATCGACTGCAAGATATACGTGAATGTTACGAATAATCCTAAGAACACACACATGATACATGAAACCATTAATAGATAAGTTCCTGTTGGATCTGGTGAATAGAACACGTTATAAATCGGTTCTGAGACAATCGCCATTCCGACAGAAGCTGGAATCATGATGTATGCAAATAATCCAAGGTTGTTGGCAATGACGCGTTTCACTTCTTCACGGTCATTGACTGAATAATGAGCCGCAAGCAGAGGCAATGCCGCTGTTGAGATACTCATCGCTAGCGAAATTACAATCATAATAACCTTATTCGCATTAAACCCAAATAAAGTAATCAGTTCTTTTCCTTCTTCAAACGAGAAGTTCGTAAAGATTGGAACCAGACGTTGGAATGTTTCTTGGTCAATCAAGCTGATGATTTGAATACTTGAAGTTACTAACACGAAAGGTAACGCCTCACGCATTACTTCAAAAATAATTTTCCAGAAACTTAGTGGACGTTCAGGACGCCCTTCTTCCATTAATTCCATCATACCTTTATGGTCACGGAACATCTTATACGCTAAGTACAAGAATGCAATGACCGCTCCGACAAAGGCCGCAAATGTTGAATGGGCTACAGCAAGAACATAACCGCCAGAAACAATACGCATTACAAAATACGTTAATCCTAACATATACAAGATACGGACGACTTGTTCCCATAATTGAGATTTCGCAGAAGCCGCCATCTCATTATATCCTTGATAGTATCCACGCATTAAGCTAAGCGGTGGAATAATGAGTACCGCAGGCGTTAGCGAACGGATGACCAAAATACTATCCGCAACTTCTTCAGGAGTAGCTCCTTTGGCAAAAAGTGGCGCTGCAAAATACATTCCCGCCGCAAAGACAAATCCTAAGAATGTCATAAAGAGCATCGTTCCTTTAAACAATCTCCAACTTGTCTTATAGTCTCTTCTTGCTTGGTTATCCGCTACGATTTTAGAAATTGCAACAGGAATCCCTGCCGTTGATATTTGTAATACTAAAGCATAAATATTATAGGCGATAAAATATAGGTAGTTCGCATTATCCCTATCGGCACCCATCCACATTCCCCAAGGGATAATATATAGTGCTCCAAGTAATCTTGAGACGATATTCCCAATCGTTAACCAAGATGAACTTTCCAAGAGAATTTGTTGCGAATTTTTCTGATTTCGAATTTTATCACTCAGGCCTACATAAGGCTTTCTTTTAAACATATACTGAAAAATCCTCTTTCTTAAATTATACCAACCATAAGAGTACATTATTTTAATGTAAAATGCTAGCATTCTTATGAAACCTTAAGCAGTTGCTAAACTTTGAATAAAAAAGAACCGAGCTATTTAGCTCGATTCTTCCTAATGATTAGTCTAATAAACTTGTTTGGCCTTCTTCTTCCACTTCGACTGGAGCAGAAACCCCAATGCCGTAGTGAGCACGAACTTTTTGGTTCAAGTCGGCAACGACTTCTGGATGGTCTGCCAAGTATGCTTTAGCATTTTCACGACCTTGACCAATCTTCTCGTCGTTATAAGCGTACCATGCACCACTCTTCTTCACGAAGTCGAGGTCTGCTGCCATGTCGAGTAATTCCCCAAGTTGAGAAATCCCTTCTCCGTACATAATATCCACAACAGCTGTTTTAAATGGTGGAGCCACTTTATTTTTAACAACTTTGATTTTAGTTTGGTTCCCTAAAATTTCAGTACCTTGTTTGATTTGGTCTGCACGACGTACTTCTAAACGAACAGTCGCGTAGAATTTCAACGCACGTCCACCAGGTGTTGTTTCAGGGTTTCCGAACATAACGCCCACTTTTTCACGGATTTGGTTGATAAAGATTGCGATTGTTTTAGTTTTGTTAATTGAACCTGATAATTTACGTAATGCTTGAGACATTAAACGAGCTTGAAGTCCTACGTGAGATTGACCCATGTCGCCATCGATTTCGGCACGTGGTACTAACGCAGCAACTGAGTCGACGATAACGATATCAACTGCTCCTGATGATACTAAAGCATCTGCAATTCCTAATCCTTGTTCCCCTGTATCTGGTTGAGATAATAATAATTCATCAATGTTTACGCCTAAAGCTTTTGCGTATTCTGGATCTAGAGCGTGCTCAGCATCGATAAACGCTGCCACTCCACCACGTTTTTGAACTTCCGCAACAGCATGCAATGCTACTGTTGTTTTACCTGAAGATTCTGGTCCGTATACTTCGATGATACGTCCACGTGGGAATCCACCTACACCTAATGCGATATCTAACGCAAGAGAACCTGAAGATACTGTTTGAATTTGTGTATCTACTTTTTCTCCTAATTTCATTACGGCACCTTTACCGTAGCTCTTTTCAATTTTCTTTAGCGCATCTTCCAATGCTCTTTGACGATTTTCATTTTCTGCCATGTTTTAATTCCTCCACGAATTTTAAGTCAAACATATTGTACACTATGTTCTATTCCATGCGCAAGCAATATGCGAACATTTGTTCTTATTTTGTTCGAACTTGTTTTAATAAATATTTTCTAAGTAAATTCCAACCATGTTGTACCGCGAATTCACGGTTGTCGTTACGAGTACGTGCAAGGTGTAATTCTAACACTTCTACATCTGTTTGAGACGCTAATGCCACGAAAATCGTTCCGACTTCTTTTCCTTCCATTTCACTTGGTCCAGCGACTCCTGTAAATGAAATTCCCAAATCACTTTGATAATGGAGTCTTGCTTGTTCGGCCATCGCTTTAGCACATTCTGCACTGACCATTCCAAATTGATCGAGCAAAGTGCTGTCGATTCCAAGTTGCGTTTCTTTAGCCTCTCTTTGATAAGCGACTGTTCCTCCTTGGAAATAGGCGGAGCTTCCTTCGAACGCCACGATACTTGCTGCAAACAGTCCTCCTGTTAAACTTTCAGCAGAGGCAATCGTGAGTCCTGATTCTTTTAATAACTCAACAGTCACTTCTTGCAATGTATTGTGATCTCCATATCCATAGAAGAATTCTCCTACTTGAGATTGGATGAGTAATTCCATACCATCAAGAAGCTCTGTACATTCTTCTTCCGTTTCTCCATTGGCTGTCAATCGAAGCATCACTTCAAATTTACCAGCGTATGGCGCAATTGTTGGATTTGTTTGTTCTTCGATTAAATCTTCTAAAATGGTCACTAAGCGTGATTCTCCAATTCCAAAGAAGCGTAAGTAACGAGATTCGAATAAATCCACTTTGCCCACTTTCTTACGTAAGAAAGGCAATACTTCTTTTTGCATCATCATTTTTAATTCATTTGGTGGTCCAGGTAGAACAATGAATTGACGACCATCTTTTTCAAAACCACAACCAACTGCTAGTCCATTATGATTTTTAAAAACAGTTCCGCCTTCGAAAGCTAGTGCCTGTCTACGATTATTTTCACTCATGTCGCGATGAGAACGCACGTGAAAATCGATCACTTTTTGAAGAGCTGCCTCATCTTCGACAAGTGGCACATCTAAAAAGCGCGCCAGTACTTGTTTTGTAATATCGTCTGTTGTTGGTCCAAGACCTCCAGATAAAATAATCAATTCACTTCTTGAAGCGGCTAATTCAATCGCTTCATACATTCTTTCTTCATTATCACCAACGACTTGTTGATAGTAAGTTGGAATCGAGTTTTTAGCTAATTCTTGAGCTAGGTATGCACTATTTGTGTTCACAATTTGCCCCATTAGTAACTCCGTACCAACTGCAATGATTTCTGCATTCATAATTTCGCCTTCCTTACACTCTTTTTCGAAAAATAAAAAGCCCAAAACAATTGTTTCAGGCTTTTGTTTGTTATTCTGTTTTAGTAAATGAATCCGCAAATACATGTCGATTCTTTACAAAATAATCCAAACCTGAATAGATTGTAAATACTAAACAACTATAAAGTAAGATTTGTCCGATTGGAATTCCAATGGCCTTAAAGAACAAATCATCTGTTAATAGGAAAATAATTGCCAACATTTGAGTAGCGGTTTTTACTTTCCCTGGCCAAGCAGCTGCCATGACTTCGCCATCTGTCACCAGTAATAGTCTAAGCCCTGTTACTGCTAATTCACGACAAACAATGATACTCACAACCCAAGCAGGAGCTAAGTTAAATGACACGAGCATAATGAATGCGGTCATCACTAGCATTTTATCTGCTAAAGGATCAGCGAACTTCCCAAAGTTTGTCACTAATTTGTATTTGCGTGCTAAATATCCATCAAGATAATCTGTAAAACTAGCTACTGCGAAAATAATCATCGCCAAGAAATGAACTACACTGATTTGAGAGCCTACAAGACTCATCACACCGAGCGCTTCACTTGGAAAACACATGAGGATGATAAACACCGGAATCATGAAAATTCGCAATACGGTTAATTTATTTGGTAAATTCATCGCAATTCTCCTATTGAATCGTGATATAAATACGTGTTGCTGTTGAACCTTCAGGAATTGTTAGTTCAACACCACCAACTGTAATCGTACCTAATGGCGTATATCCAAAGTCCATACGAATCGTAGTTGTTCCTTCAGGAATTGAACCAGTCACTGTTTGATTTGTTGCTGGAACGCCGTCTGCCACAACTTTACCATCCGCTAAGATTTGTGCCCATAGAGCATTTCTTGCTTCGTTAAGAACTTTCACATCTAATGGGAATTTACTTACATTCGCAATATAGTACAATGCATTTCCGTTCGCATATGAATAAGTAACGCTTGTCACTTCTGGAGCTGCAGTTGTCGTTGTAGCAACAGTTGTTTCTGCTGCAACAGCTGTTTGCGTTGTAGCTTGTGTCGTTACAGGCGTATTGCGTTGCGCACGGTTGCTAAATACAGCTTGCCCGATTGCAAAAATAATCGCTACGATGAACATTCCCAATAAAATGGTTGGGAAGTAATTTTTTAGAGTATTGGATACTGAAGACCATTTACTCTTGTTTTTATTTAAACGTGAACGATTACTTGAAGTAGTCGTATATGTTGTAGAAGGAGTTGTCTTCACAACAGCCTGCGGAATTTCAGATGCATGCTCTTCTAATAAAGCTGCTCCATCTAATCCAACTGTATCAGCAATTTGTTTGATGAATGCGCGTGTATAAAACGCACCTGGCATCAAGTCGAAGTCATTATCTTCAATTGCGATTAAATAACGTTTTTGAATTTTTGTAATTTGTTGCAAGTCATCAAGAGTGTAGCCTTTTAATTGCCTTGCACTTTTTAAAATTTCTCCGATTGTTTGTGTCATTATTTCACCATCTTTTCATTTTCTCATTGAAAAGTATACCATATCTTGAAAATGAAAAAAACAAAAAGAAGTCGCTATGTAGTGTTTAGCCTATTTTACAAACTGAATATATAGTGTATCTTCCTTTGTGTGACCATTTGGAAGGTCCGCCTTCAGGGTAAATTGATGCGTCTTCTCGTTCCACTCTACTCTCACCGTGCCAATGGAAAATTGAATATTATCCGGAAAAGTCATCTCGTCTCCATTAAAAGCCAGTTTTTGATGTACTGTTTGACTCGCCATCTCAAGCAATATGTCCATTCGATACCCATCTTCCAGAAGGCGATATTCAAGAGTGTTGTGAGCATGAATTTTGAGTAGCGCGATAATAAGAAAACTGGCAATCGCAAGTAACGCCAGAAACTGAAATAGTAATGTTCCTTTTCTTTTTGGGTTTGTCATTTTTCTTTTCCTTAGCCTCTTTCACTTTGACATAAATGGCTCGATTCTTTGGCGCGAAATTTAAGCGAAAAGTACTTCCTTGATTGAGCGTTGTCGAAATCAGTAACCTGCTCCCGTTTCTTTTAATGGAAAGACTCCGAATGCCATAAAGAAATGGTTGGTGTCCTCCACTTCCTCCTGCTCCTTTATAAATCTTCCCGCCATCTTTCCAACTAGAAACGAGTGTTATGACTTCTGTTTTCTCAGATGTCATATTTTCAAAATATGCGGTATAAGGATTGTACCCCTCAACCGACTTCAGCCTAAAGCCCGCATAATTAAAATTCATTTGCTGAACGGCGACATGCCATTTAATATCGTCTGGAACATTGAGGCGGTCCTTGATTTTTAGAAACGCTGTAGAAAGTCCCATAAACGCTACTAAACTAATCGAGATGATTACAAGCGCAATTAGGTGTTCAACGAGTAGAAATCCGGACTTTTTTCTCGGTAATCGCATTGATTTGAAACACCTCCTCATGCTCTCCGCAAGAGACCGTCACCACTGTTGGAGAGGCTGCTGTATTTACTTTTTCAAACGTCACCTTTTTCATCTTTTTGTACTCTTCATTTGGCAATTTTTCAACGCTAGCAGGATAAGTCGCACTGGCTTGTAAATCCATTAACTGCGTAGCCGCAGCATCCAAAAAGCATCCTCTTAGTTGCTGGCGATGATACAGTTGCCCCATCATAAAACTGATTAAGGATACAATAACGGTCAAAACCATCAGTCCGATTAAGGCTTCCAGCAATACATATCCTCTACTTTTCGGTAATTTCAACATGATACTTTGCCTCCCCTAATTGAAAAACATAAGTGTACCTGCGATTTTGCCCATCAAACGTCACGGATGAGAACTGACTAACATTCCCACTATAGGGTTTAAAACCATACGTTTGAACAGAATAACTTTTCATCGTATCCGGAAAGCGAATCTTCTTATCCAATTCTCTAGCTCCGTGACAATTTAATTCCACAATTCCGCCAGAAACAGTTACAAACGAACCTTGTCCCGTTGAAATTGCTGTAATCTGCGCCGTATCCATCACCTGCTCAAACTCTCTTAGAAATACTTCTTCCTTCCAATTTACATAGGAATGACTAATCAAAGGCGGAGTCAGTAATAGTAAGAAGCAAGCAATGGCGAGCGCAATTAAGCATTCAACCAGCGTAAATGCTCTCTTTTTCATCATTAATGTTAATTATTTTCAACTGCAGTTTTATCTGCTTTGTTATAGGCATCTAGTTGATTTTTATCGATATACTTTTGGTTAAGTAATTCATCCACCGTTGGAGCAGTATTTGTATTCTTATCCAGCATATACGCTTGCTTTTGGTTCTCGATTATATGAACGATAGCAGCGTCTGATTTTTTCTTCGCTTCTTCTCGTTGGTGAGCGATATTTGGAATAAGTAGTAGCATCATCAAGCCAATAATAAAGAGGCACACGAGTAATTCGATTAACGTGAAGCCTTTTTTCTTTGTTTTCATTTTCATTTTAATTTCCTCCAATCATCGTTAGTGTCGGTAGTAATAAGATGAGATACATGGAAACGATGAGGAATCCAATCCCCATAAGTAGCAACGGTTGAATCCACTTGATTTTCTTTTCGATACCTTGGGTAAATTCATCGAGCATTTGGTCGGCGTATACTTGCAGTTGCACGTCTAGTTGCCTTGTCTTCTCTCCTTCTAACACAAGCCAAATAAACTCCTGACGGAACAGCTTCATCTTTTCAAGCGCCGTAGAAAAGGACTCTCCTTGAATCAGTTGTTCTTCTAGCTTCTGCGCAATCATTTTTGAAAGAGCACTTGTTCCCTCTTTCTTCAGTTCGGACACCATTGACAATAGCGACTGCCCATTTCCTAGAAAATACGAGAACTCTCGGGCGTACAAAAATGTCACGTATTGCTGCGCACTCTTTCCAATAACGGGAAGCGAAATCAACATGCGAAACTGATTGTAGGTGTTCTTTCGCTTCCAATACAAACGCATAGCAAGTGCTAGAATTAGTAGTACTGTTAGAAATCCTAGCGCCAGTTGTGGTAAGTTCTGAAACCCAAGCCATATCCAATACAGGAAGCCAGACTGCTTGAGTTGGTCTTCTTGAACCATGCTAGAGAGTTGGTCGAGTAAGAGCATTCGAATACAGAGCACCATTCCAATCACAAACGTAAAAAGAAACGCAGGATACATCATCATCTGCTGCATTTTCTTTTGTTGTTTTTGCTTCCGAGTGAGAAACTCCCCAATCGATGCACAGGCCTTCTCGAAGCTACCAAACTGCATGGATAAATAAATTTGCGAAGTATTCGTTTCAGAGTACCCGACCCGTTTCAAGCACTCATCAAACCGCCGTCCTTCTCCAAGCGTTCCTCTCATTTGTTCGAGGTCTTTCTTCTCTGCTTCGAATAAGTATTCTAGAAATTTGAGCGCCTCATCCAAGCTGAACCCTTCCTGAAGTAAATGAGCAAGCTGAATGAGGAACCGACTTTGAACAGGCCCCTTCCATTTCTTAGATAATTTGATAGGTTTCGTAAGTTTTGTCCGTAATGTATCCCAATGCATAAGCCTTCCTCAATACCTTATTAAAAGGATGTACTCTTTCTTCATCTGCTGAAAATTGCTTCGTTTTAAAGAAATGCGACAACTTTTCATGCGTTTCGATTTCAAAAATCGTTCCTCGTTTTTCTCCGTTTGTTAAATGATTACAATGAAGTTCGCATTCCTTACCGCATAGCCCACAATACCGAGGGAGAAGGCGTTGTGAACAAATCGCGATAATGGTTTGCTCGAGCATCGTCTTACTGACGCCCAGTTCCAAGAACCTTGCTACCACTCCATTACAGTCCTTGGCATGAACGGTTGCTAGAATTAAGTGCCCCGTTAAGGCTGCACGAATCGCCATCTTTGCCGTCATTTCATCTCGAATTTCACCGATGAGTAAAATATCAGGGTGATGACGCAGGCAACTCTTAATGAGTAATTCGTACGTAATTCCAGCCTTTTCGTTAATCTCGGTCTGTAAAAACATCGGCTCATGATACTCCACGGGGTCTTCCATCGTAATCACTTGAAGCGTCTTTTCTTGCATACGGGCCCTAAGCAAAGCATACATCGTACTCGTCTTTCCAGAACTGACAGGTCCGGAAAATAAAATCAAGCCACTCTTATAGCGTAGGAACTGTTGCAACAGCGCCCAGTCCTTTGGAAAATAAGTCATCGAACGAATCGACGCCTTTTCTTTTTTAGACCGATGCAAGAGCCGGATAACCATGGATTCCTTCTGCTTAAAATTCGTAATCACTGATAATCTCAGTTCAATCATCTGTTCCTTTGAAATCTCAAAGGTTAAGGAACCACTCTGCGGTCTTCGTCTTTCTCCAACATCCATTCCCGCTTGATACTTTAAGTACGAAATAAATTGCAAGGCCACTTCGTCTGAAATCTTTCTCAACTCTTTTAACCCATTGACATCTCTTAAATAAAATACATACTCCTCTCCAACCGGTAATAAATGAATATCATCTAATTGGTGTTTAATGGCTTGCGTGAACACTTCCGTTGCTAATTCATTCATTTCCATCGTTCTTCCCCCACTCTTTGACTAGTCATAAAGAACTACGATAAAAAATAAAAAGGAGTCTTTTGGACAACAAAAAAACGCTGAAGAAAATCTCTTCAACGTTTTGAATGTATTATCTAATTTTTTTCAAGGTTCCTAGCCCTACACCGACTGCGGCACCAACGGCATCCACAAAGACATCTTGGATTAGTGGTGTGCGTCCTGGAGTGACTCCTTGGTGGAATTCATCGGTCATCGCATACAACACTGCAATAAAGAACGCCAAGAACTGCGGCCATCCTTTTTTACGAACGTGAACACTTAACCCTCTCGTCCATTGATAGCCGATAAAGAAGTAGGCTAAGAAATGAGCGGCTTTACGAATGAAAAATTCGATGAACTGCGCATATCCTAAAGAAGGAATACTGATGGTTTGTCCTGCATATTCAAATTTAATTTTAGATAAAATCTCTGAAAAAGGTTGCATTGGAAGTCCTTTTTGAATCGTCGACACCAGTGACTGATCCTTGTAAGACATACTTGAGCTAATAAAGATTAGTACCATGACTGCAATCGCCAGTGTAATCGCAATGGTTGCTTTTGTTTTTCTAGACACGAAACCTCTCCTTCCTTGTTAACTTTCTTTATTATGGTCAACTCTACAAGTTTAGTCAAGCGTCTTTCCTATTTCTTAAATTCCATAAAAAATAGATAAAAATGTATATTGACGTCATTTTATGAAAGCGTTACAATTAAAGAAAATAATACCTTTTGGGAGGGTATCAAAATGGAACGCTACACTCAAGATTTAAGCTTATTGGTGAAACAAATTCAGCTGCTTGAGGAACAACAGCAGCAACAGAATTACTACAATAATCTCTTCTGCCAGGATCCAAATCCGTACAACAAGTCTTTTGAAGAGATTATCGAGTACTTACTCGGCACAACCGAGTCCACTTTCTTAATGCACCACTTTGAAGATTTTCCACAAGCCCTGTCTTATGACCAGCAGAAACAATTCCAGAAGCTACGACATTATTATTTGCGTCATCAAAACGCTCTGCACTGTTTCAACAAACCTTTTTCCGAAGAATGCCACACGCTCACTTCTCTATGGATTAAAGGAATGCGCGGTGATAGCATCATCGACCTCTTCCCTCATCTCGATAGCCTACGAGATTATTTCCACTTACATTACCAGAAACTCCTCGACCAAACTACCGTCTCCTACAAAGACGTTTTAACCTTCTCGTTTGGCCCACAAATTACAGAGTTCTATTACACGCTCATCAAAGAGAGCAAAGATTCTTTCTTGCGCCTTTACAACGATTACTTAGAGTCATTCCCGAAAAGCTATATTCCTGTGCACTATTTACATTTATCAAAAGAAGAAACGCTGCTCGTTTTAGAGGAGCTGATTACTCTTGCGTCTTCCGTTTTGCCAAAACAAGACTTCTACATTAACTTTGGCCCAAATCCATTTCCTAGCCATTTCCATAATGAACATACAACTTACTTGAACTTGGGTGTATTCACTGATTTTATGACTGCGCTGCATCATTGCTTAAAGCAACTCGGCAAAGTCTTTCTTCAGGAATACACCCATTCTTTTGTGATTATGCAAAAATCCGATTTCGAACAGCTTCATTTACATCATTCTATTTTAGAATTTTGTACACTGCTACCGATTTTATCCCAAACCATTTCCAAAGCCATTATTAAAACCATTTATCCGGATAAACTAACTGAAGAGAAGTTTGTAAATCAAATCCAAGAAGAATTGCTATATCACTATTTTAGAACGAATAAGTTAAACACCAGCATCGAGAGCCATCAGCCTTTGCAAGAAATTCTCAAATGCTACATCGAAATGGAAATTGAGGAAGACTGGTTCAATGGTGACTTCCCTTCCATTGAACTCTCGCACGAGTGGAATGTTCGCTCTAACGAGTGCTTGCATAAAGTTCCTTCGACGCATATGGATGGGCTACTTCGTCATATTCACTGGACTAAAGGCGAACTCGGAAATGCCTTTGGAAAATTAGTAGGGCTCTTCTCCATCTTCTGCAGTGGTCTGCCAAAAGAACCATATGATCATCCATTCTCCGAATTTCTCGAGCACTTCTCTTCTGACCAGCTACGCAGATGGCATCCAACTTATGAACTAATTGAACACTTGCGGATGAATCCTGAATCGACGAAATGCTGCTGGGTGTTCTTTAAACAGAAGCTGAATGAATTTAAATAAGTCAAAATTATCATATATGATAATTTTTTCTTTTATGAGCATTACCAAATATGGTAATTACCATATTTGGTAATGCCAACCTAAAAAAGATCCCATCAACAAATTTTTGCTGATGGGGTCTTCACTTTATAATGCTGTAAATTGATCTGGACGTTTTGTAGGAATCGTTGTAGCTCCGTGTTTTTGAAGCCATACAATATCGTACCAACGGTTGAATTTGCAGCCACATTTTTTGAAGTGTCCGCATTCTTCAAAACCTAAATATTTATGGTAGTTTACACTATTCATTGTTAAGTACTCATCTTCCACTTCTGGAACGGCTACACAAGCATAAATGTTTTGGTACCCTAACTCTAGTAATTTTTCTTCTAAAGCGGCATATAACAGTTTACCATAGCCTTTTCTTTGATGATTCAAGCTAATATAAACACTAACTTCTGTGGACCAATCAAAGGCGGCACGTGCTGAGAATCGTCCAGCATACGCATATCCGACGACTTCTCCGTCCTCTTCTAACACCAGATACGGAAAGTTCTCTAATGTTTTCTGGATACGTCCTTCAAACTCTTCCACGCTAGGTACCACTTCTTCAAAGGTGATAGCTGTCGTTTCTACATAAGGCGCATAGATGGCTTGAATCGCTTTTGCATCTTCAAGTGTTGCTACTCTTAACAATACATTACTCATTGGCTGTTGAAAGTTCCACGGGAGGAACTGTAACTCCTTTTAATAATTTATGAACGGGACATTGACGTTCTGCTGCTTCCAGAATTTCGCGGGCTAATGCTTCACTTCTTCCTGGCATCGCTACAAAAACGGATGGATGGAATAGGTAGCCTTCTCCCTCTGAATCCAATGTCAAATCAATCTTCACTTCTACCTTGCTCTTATGCTCTAATTTCATGCGTTTTTCTACAAATTCAATCGACGCATTTAAACAAGTGGCATAGGCTAAGGCAAATAATTGTTCTGGGTTCGTCCCAGCTTCTGCACTTCTTGGCGATGAAATCTGTGTGCTAAAGTCTTTGTCTCCATTTCCTTTAGTGTACGCTACACCTGTTAGTCCGTCTTCGTTAACGGCCGTTGTTGTATATAAAATTTTCTCCATGCTCTCACCTCATGCAAGTTTCTCTTTGTAGAATAGCACATTCCTAAAAACAAAAGCTATCCTAACAAACTGTTAAGATAGCTCTTTTTGCATTATAACCATTCATTATATTTTTTAATATATGCTTTTTTAACAACCGTTACTAAGAACATGTATCCTGCGATAATGAGAATTAATGCAAGGAAATAAAGTCCGTTTAGCGGTGCAAGTTTTAATGGTCCTGCTAGTGGTGTGTATGGAAGAACCGTTACAACAAATAAAGCAAATAAAGATGTCACTAGCAATGAGAATGCTGGTTTTGATTGTACGAATGGTAATTTTGGTGAACGTAACATATAAATCACCATTGTTTGAGACCACATAGATTCAATGAACCAACCTGTTTGGAAGACCATCAAGAAGAATGCTGGATTCGAAGACGTCGCATAACTGCTTCCAGTAATCATTGGTGCAATTCCAAAGAACATAATCGCAAATGTGATAATGTCAAAGATGGAACTCGTTGGTCCAAACCAAGCCATGAATCGTGTGATGGAACTAGCTGTCCATGCGCGTGGTTGTTTTAAGAAATCTGCGTCAACATTATCAAACGGTAATGCCACACAGCTTAAATCATAGATTAAGTTCAATACGATTAAGTGCACTGGAGCCATTGGTAGGAACGGTAGGAAAATACTTGCGAACAATACAGAGAAGATATTCCCGAAGTTTGATGAAACAGTCATCTTAATGTATTTTGTCATATTCGCATAGACTTTACGCCCTTCAATCAATCCTTTTTCAAGAACGAGTAAGTCCTTATCTAATAAAACAACATCTGCGACTTCTTTGGCAATATCCACGGCACTGTCCACAGAAATTCCAACGTCGGCTACTTTTAGGGATGGCGCATCATTGATACCGTCGCCCATGTAACCAATCTTGTGTCCTTTTGCTTTTAGTAAATGAATAATGCGTGCCTTTTGTTCTGGAGATAGTTTTGCAAAAATGGTTGTTTCTTCAGCTACTGCTGCTAATTCTTCATCGCTCATATCTTCAATTTCTGTACCAAGTAAAACTTTATCTACTGGTAGCCCTACTTTTTCACAGACCGTTAGCGTTACTTTTTCATTGTCACCAGTAAGAATCTTCGTCGTTACCCCATGTTCTTTCAACGCTTGAATCGCTGGAGCTGCAGAAGGTTTTGGTGGGTCAAGGAAGGCTAAATAACCCATTAGAATCATATTCGATTCATCTTCAACCGTGAAGGCATGATGAGTATCTTGATATTTCTTTTGGCTCACGCCAAGAACGCGAAGCCCTTGTTCATTTAAGCCACTCACTGCTTCTAGGATTGATTCGCGAATTTCATCCGTAATTGGGTGAACCACATCTCCGTCTTTTACATGAGTAGAGATGCTAAGCATTTCTTCGAGTGCTCCTTTTGTTACGAGCACTGCTTCATCGTCTTCTTGCACAATAACGCTCATACGACGACGTTCGAAGTCAAATGGCAACTCATCAATCTTTTGGTAGCGTGTTGCTAAATTTTGTAAATCTTCGTGTTCGTCGGCTTCTTTTTCCGTACGTGTAATGATAGCACGGTCTAATAAGTTTTTAAGTCCTGTTTGGAAGTAGCTGTTTAAATACGCAATTTTTAATACGCCCATATCCAAATTCGCATGGATATCTAACGGATATTCAAGAATAATTTCATCTTGCGTGAGCGTACCTGTTTTATCAGTACATAAAATGTCGATAGCCCCTAAATCTTGAATCGCATTTAGTTTTTTAATAATAACTTTTTCTTTGGCCATGATAACAGCCCCTTTTGCAAGGCTGGCTGTAATAATCATTGGCAACATTTCTGGAGTTAATCCCACGGCAACACTTAATGCAAATACCCCTGCTTCTAACCAGTCACCGTCTGTTAATCCATTAATCAAGAATACAACTGGAACTAAGACAAGCATTAAACGAATCAAAAGCCATGAGATTTTATTCATTTCTTTCTCAAAACTCGTTTGTTCTTCAAAAGTATTGAGTGTTTTTTCGATACGACCAATCATCGTATCATTCCCTGTGACTAAAATAACTGCTAAAGCACTACCACTGACAACGTTTGAGCCCATAAATACAAAGCGTTCGCTCTCAAGTGCTTGTTTTTTCTTTTCATCTTCATCTGGAACCCAGATTGATTTTTTCTCAACAGATTCACTTTCACCAGTCAAACTGGATTGTTGAATAAAGAAGTCACGTGTTTCTAATAATAATGCGTCTGCTGGTAACATATCTCCAGCACTTAATTTAATAATATCTCCAACTACTAAATCTTCAATCGGAACTTCCATCTGTTCGCCGTCTCGAATAACCGTTGCTGTATTGACGATTAGACTAGATAAGTTACTAGCCGCCTTGTCACTCTTCATTTCCTGAACAAATCGAATCGTTCCTGATACAGCTACGAGTACCACGATAATGATAGAAGTAGTAGGGTCGGCTTCACCAGGTTTTGCAAGAATCACATTCGTGAATAATGAGATTACCGCAATCACTAATAGAATTACCGTAAATGGATTGATAATAGACTCATAAATCTTTTTCCAAATTGGATCTTCTTTAGCCTTTGTAATTTTGTTTTCTCCATATGTTTCACGGAGTGTTTCTACTTGTTCTTCATTTAATCCTTTTACAGATGTGCCTAACGCTTCTAGAACATCTGCCATTGGATTCATCAATGCTAAGTCGATTCTTTCTTTTGCTGTTTTCATAGTCTTCACCTCGTTTTTAATATAGGCGAAGCTCCGGGTGATCATCACACTCTTCCCTTCGCTCATTGATTTGTTTCGTTTGACTCTCCGGTCCTGGCATATGATCACCCTCTTTCTAAAAGTTTTTATGGCAAATGAAAAAGCACCTTGTCATAGCTTAAACGCGACAAGATGCTTACCTAATAAACAATTCTCATTTTTTCGTTCAAGCTTTAACATCATGGAGCGATGAAATGACATTAGTCTCTGCCTTCACGACAGAGGCTGCTAACCAACGCATAGTGTCTCCACTATTTTGCGGTAGTCATCCGTATCTCCATGGTAGTCTCACCTACCGATACCTTATATTCAGCTTACACCTAAATGATGATAATGTCAAAGTATTAGCTATTTTTGAATTTTTTCTACATAAAGACTTCATTTAGTAGTATAATAAACGTGTAAAAGGAGGAATCCCTATGAAAAAATCAATTTCTTTGATTTTAGTCGCATTGGTTTTAGCTGGCTGTTCATTTTTCCAAAAGAAACAAGATACAACCACTCAAGCACAAACGACGACTACTCAAAGTACAACAACGACGAAACAAACAACAACAAGTACAACTGAAGCTCCAACGACTATCGTTTCCACAACTGCTGAAACGCAACATGCCACAGTTCCAGTTCCAAAGACAGTGTCTACTGAAAAAGTCGCAGTTCCAGCCGAAGCTCCTGCTCCTTCATCAATGGATATCCAAGCAATGAAACAAGGGGACTTCCGAAGCGTAGCAGGAACATGGAGAAACTCTGCAGGATGGGAATTCCATATCGATAAAGATGGAAACATTACTTCTGGAGGTAAAACATTCAAAGTCGGTATTACCGAACAACAATTCCAAGAAGGACTTCTGAACTGGATTATGGTTCCAGAAGGCAATGAAAATGCATTTGTGGGTGGTGCAGTCTTCTCATTCATTCCTAAAAATGTAGAACTCACTTATGGCGTGATGTCTGGGGACAAAGACCAATCAGATATTTCTAAAGACCGTATTTATGGTACGCAAACCGTAACAGACGGTAAAACCATTAAAGCAATGATGTATTATAAAGTCGATTAACTGGTAAAGCACTGTATTCAATTACAGTGCTTTCTTTTGTATATAAAAATAACGGATACCTCCTATTGGAAGTATCCGTTTATTTGTTACGGTTCACTAATGAATAAAATTTCTAGCAATCGTCCTCTTAATTCATCGCCCTCATGATGTAAGATATTCATGATTTCGTTCGCATTTTTAGCGCCCACTAATCGACGATATAAGAAATCTTTCGTTACATATGGAAGGTTCGCATTCTTGAGTACTTGGAAGAACGCTTCATTTCGATTTACCGTTTGCTTTTCTCCCACTGTAAACTCAACAGTCGCATTTGTATTTTCTAATTCAACGACAGCTGCATGACTTCCTTGGACATGAACACGGTGAATTCTGTTTTCTGGAAGGATGTCCGTTTCCCCTTCAACAGATAACTGAATCGCTCCTAACTTCCAATCAACAGATAATGTCGTTACACAACGAGCTCCATCTAAGTCTTCCACCATTTCGAATGAATGATGAGTTCCTGGGAAAACATACCAGTCGATGACTTCAGGTAAATCCACACCCATTTTCACACCAGAACCATCGAGTGGCACAATTGCTCCTTCTTTAGCAAATACAGGAATCGATTCGATATCTCGATAAATATCAAGAACGACATCTCCTGTGTACTCTCTTCCAGTGAAGAAGTCGTACCATTTTCCTTCAGGGAACCATACTTGAACTTTAGCCGATTGGTAATCCTTGTTCATCGGTTCTGTGATTGGAGCGACCATTAACTCGCTACCGAAGAAGTATTGATTTGGTACATGGTAACTTTCTTCATTTTCTGGATAGAAGTAATACATCGGACTCACAAGAGGTGCCCCCTCTTCATGCGTTGCCACATTCATCGTGTAAAGATATGGAAGCAATTGATGTCTTAGACGTAAATAATGCTTCATAATTTCTGCTGTATTCTTCGTAAAGAACCATGGCTCCTTACTGTTAAATGGACTTCGCGAACTATGAAGTCGTGTAATTGGACTAAATACGCCATATTGTAACCAGCGAATTTGTAATTCTTCATCATAATAACCGCGCATATGTCCACCAATATCGTGACTCCACCAGCTATAGCCAATATTAGAAGCTGTCGATGTGAAATAAGGTTGGAATTGAAGGGACTCCCAAGTCACAATGGTGTCTCCAGAAAATCCAACTGGATAACGATGGCTTCCAGGTCCTGCATAACGAGACAAGATTAATCCGCCATCTTCTCTCTTACAATTATCGACAAAATGATAGTGGTTCAATAGCCACAATGGATCTTGTACCCCTTGCGTTCCTTGTTGCCAATCAATCCACCAGAAATCAACGCCTTGTTCTTCTAATGGATAATGCACATCTTTAAAGTAAGATTCTCTAAAGCGTGGATCTGCAATATCAAAAATCGCAGGTTCTTCGCTTGCTGCATCTAATCCTAGACGTTTGGCAACAGCTGGATATGCATCCTCATAGGCTCGAATACCATCGGCTGGATGGACATTCAGAGAAAGTTTTAATTTCTTATCATGCAGTTTCTTCAATAATTTTTCTGGTTCTGGAATAAGTTCTCGGTTCCAAGAATATCCTGTCCACCCACTACCAAAGCGTTCTGGAATCTTCGTGATATGCCAATCCATATCTACCACGCCAACCGCAAGCGGTACTTGCTCATCTTCAAAACGTTCAACAAGACTTAAATACTCATCAGCAGTATAAGGCCAATAACGGCTCCACCAGTTTCCTAAGGCATAACGTGGTAATAATGGAGTTGCGCCTGTTAGATGGTAGAAGTCTCTGACAGCTCCTCTATAGTCATGGCCGTAAGCAAAGAAGTAAAGATCCACTTCACTTTCTTTTTTGATAAAGCCTTCTTTTTCGTCACTGATAAATCCATTCGAATCATCTAAAACGGCATAACCACTCTTACTAATAATCCCGTCTTCTAGTTCTGTTTCTCCGTCTGCTTGGTCAAGGGTACGAGTCGTTCCTTTTAAGGTTTCGATTGGTTCACCAAAGTACCATCGGCTTCCGTAAATAGCGAATTGACCCTTTAATTCAATAAATAGATTTTGATTATTGAATTCGCCTTTGTTATAGCGCAAACGGAAGAACTTCGTATTAATATCTAATAGCTCTGGTGTTTCTGTTGTTTCTAACTCCACTTCACCAAAGTCTCTGTTTTGGATTAATTGCGTCTGTCTATCTTCGAACTGCCCATTTTTTGAATATTCTAAACGAATGAGTTTATCCGTTAGAACGCTGATACGATAAAAATCTCCTTTAAAAATTTTCATCTTGCGTACCTCCATTGCTTAATTTATATGCCTTCTCAAACATTTTACTCGTTACTTTTACATTTAATAATGCCCAGAGCGCAAAGCCACCAAAAGTGAAAACGTAAATCGCCGTCAATAATCTCTCTGGCGTATTCACACTCATGAACACTACTGCACAGTTAAATAGAATCAATAAAATTGCACGTAACGGATCTAAAATACAAACGAAAAAGCTATTGATAACACTGGCTTTTAAACTATTTTCAAATAATCCAACATACGGTAAAAGAATGACAACTCCCAGTATCGCAAGCATTCCAAATGGCGCAAGAAGTAACAATCCATATCCATTCAAGAAGTTTGTATTCGAAAAAATACTGTAGTTCAAAAATAATAGAACCGAAAGTATCACAAGAGCTGCCCAAATGATGGTCGCTTGCTTAAAGTTGGATTTAAAAATACGGAAATAATGATAGACAATATCGCCATCATCACCCTTTAAAATCCGATGCAGCATCGTGTTGAGAGCTGTCACAGAAGCCCCCATCGTCACAAGAGGAATGCTCGTAATGATAAATAATGTATTTAATAGAATCAAGTTGGTGATGAGCGTTAGTCCTCTAACGAGTGGCCCATCAATTCGAAATAGTTTTTGCAATGAAATCACCGTACCTATATGAGAAAAAGGAAGCGAGAAAGATTTTTCTTCATCTCGCTCCCTCTACTCATTGTATTTTAAACGTTTCAGTTAGGGTATTTGTTAAAATGTGATTATTTAACTTCTTTTTGATAACGGTCATATGCGTCTTGTTGAATCTTGATGAATTCATCCAATCCCATATTTTTAAGATTTGCTAAGTAAGAATCCCATTCTTCTTCAATTCCGCCATCAACTACCCATTTAGAAGCTTGTTGTTTAACGTAAGAATTAATACTTACGTATAGAGAAGCTAATTTGTTAAGTTCTTCTTGAGAATAGATTACATTAGGGTAAGCTGGTAAAGCAAATTGTTTTAATTCTTGGTCCATCTTCAATTTCAAACCATCACCTTGAGTTTGGTCAATTTCTACGCGGCTGTTGATGTTATCGCTCACGTATTTAGGTCCGAAGTCACGTAGAGAGTGAATCCAAGCATATTCATCGGCAGATTTACCGTCTTTTGGAGGTAATACTTTATATTTGTCACCATCTTTTTCTGTAGCAATTCCAAATGAACCATAGAAGTTTTGGATACTTGCATCGTCAGTATAGAATTTGTCGAACCATTGTAATAATTTAGCAGGGTTCTTCGCTTTTGTAGTGATTAATAATTCATTACGTCCATAGTTGTAGTGGTCTGGGTCAGAAGCAACATAGCCTTTTCCGTCAGGACCTTTTAATGCTGGTAAAGGAACATATTCGCTAGCATGTAATCCAAATGTTGCATCGGCAGTCCAACCACTTGAAACACCTACTCTAGATACTGATTTATCCATACGTTTTGCGGCACTCATTGATGAATCTTCAGTGTAAAGTTCAGGATCAATTAAGCCTTTCTTGTATGCGTCATGCATTGCTGCAATCCCTTGTTTGTAGCTTTCTTCTGTACGAAGATATACAGGTTTACCATCTTTAACAGACATTTCATAAGTGTTATCTGCACCTAAACGGTTGTTAAATGGAAGGATGTAAGAGAATGTTGGGTCAAAGTTACCAGAGCCAAATGGAATTTCGTCCGTTGGATCTCCATTTCCGTTTGCATCTTTATCTTTGAATGCTTGAAGTACTTTAACGAATTCCTCATAAGTTTCAGGTACTTTTAATCCTAGATTATCGAGCCATTTTTTATTGATGAATAATTGGTTCCCTACTGTTGGACGCATTGGTAATTTCTTAGGAAGACTGTAAATGTGTCCGTCAGGAGATGTAATCATCGCTTTTAGTTTTGGTTCTTGTTCCAGTGCCTTAGTAAGGTTTGGCATGTTTTCTTTAATTAAATCTTCTAGAGGAATAAATAAAGATTGGTTTTGCGCAATTTCAGCATCGTTAAATGCGTTTGATCCTAAGAAGGCATCTGGTAGGTCTCCGCTGGCAACTAATACAGATTTTTTATCTGTCCAGTCTGCAGCAACAAGAGTATCCCAGCTAATTTCAATGCCTGCTTCTTTAGCAGAATCATCGATAAATCCTTTATGGTATTCTTCGCCCCAGTCCGACCATCGAACGGTTGTGATTTTGAAGTTCGTTTGATCTGACTTTTCGTCATTTGACTTCGTTGTTGAGTTTGAGCATGCGGCTAGTCCAGTTAGTGTAGCGGCTGCTAAAAACAAATATTTCATTTTGTTGATTTTCATAATATCTCTCCTATTCTTTTAGTGCGCCAATCATGACACCCTGATTGAAATATTTTTGGACAAATGGATAAAGCAACATAATCGGAGCTGTTGAAATTACAATCGCTGCATATTTCATCATATCAGCTTTAATCCGAAGGTCTGATGCAAGTTCCCCTGTTGCCTGAGATTGCATCATTTGGTTACTAATTAATAACCGTCTTAAGATCAATTGCAATGGTTGCAAGTTTTCTTTTGTTAAGTAAATTAAGGCGTTGAACCAAGAGTTCCAAATACCAACTGCTGTCCATAAACCGATTACGGCGATAATGGCTTTTGATAAAGGAACAACGATTTTGAAGAAATAACGAATTGTTCCGCATCCATCAATTTGAGCTGCTTCCCACATTCCTTCTGGGATACTGTTATTGAAGAATGTTCTTGCAACGATGATGTTGTAAGAAGATACTGCAAATGGAACAACCATTACCCAGAATGTATCGACAAGTCCGACACTCTTCACTGTTAAGTAGATTGGAATCAATCCACCTGATACGAACATCGGAACAATGTAGAGAACGCTGAGCCACTTTTTACCAAGTAGGTCGCGTCTAGATAATGCGTACCCAGCAGGGATGTTGATGAGTAGTGCGATTAATGTACCGACTACTGTATATAAAATCGTGTTGAGATAACTTCTTAAGAACAGTGGTTGTTCAATTAATCGAAGGTATCCATCTAATTTCCATTCGTGTGGAATAAACCAAACTTTACCATTGGCTACATCAGAAGGATTACTAAAGGACGCAATCACAACAAACCACAATGGGTAAACGATTAATAATATTAACAAGATTGCAAAACCGTAGATCACTACGTCAAAAAACAAATCTGATTTTGATTTTCTTGAAGCTTTAAACCATTTCATGCTATGACCACCCTCCTTTTAAAATAGTCCTGTTTTGGTATATCGTTTAGAAAACCAATTGACAGATAATAGAATGATTAAGTTGACTACAGTATTGAATAATCCGATTGCTGTAGAGTAACTGTATTGGAAGTTAAGCATCCCAACTTTATATACGTAAGTCGAAATCACCTCACTTCCAGCTAGGTTCAATGGATTTTGTAATAGTAATACTTTTTCAAAACCGATACTTAATAAGCTTCCGGCTCTTAAAATCAATAGAATCATTGCTGTAGGTAAAAGTAATGGTAAGTCGATGTTGAGAATCTTTTGCATACGAGAAGCTCCGTCCATCGTAGCCGCTTCGTAATACGTTGGGTCGATGGCTGATAAAGCTGCTAAGTAAATGATGCTGTCCCAACCGATATGTTGCCAAACATCACTCCAAACATAAACGCCTGCAAAACTATCTGGTTTTGATAGTAAGTTTGGCATTGTCCATCCAAGTGATTTAAAAATATTGGCAATCAAACCACTATTTGGTGATAAGAATAAAATGATCATCCCACACATAACCATTGTTGAAATAAAGTGTGGTAAATAAGTCGTTACTTGAAAGACTTTTTTGAATTTCCCTGTTCTTAGTTGGTTACATAAGAGCGCTAGTAAGATTGGTAATGGGAATCCAACGAGAATGCTATAGATTGAAATCTTTAATGTGTTCATCATCGTTGTTCCGAATTGAACTGAATTAAAGAATTGGGTGAAATATTTAAACCCTGCCCACGGGCTATTTAAAATTCCATTCGCCGGTGAGTAATCTTTAAAAGCAATCACAAGTCCTAACATTGGGATATATGCAAACATTATAAGTAAAATAATTGAAGGAAATAGTAGCACATATAAAGGAATGTTGCTTTTTATTTTTCTTTTTTGTAATTGGGTTAAATCTTTCATAATTTCCCTCCTATTTCAAATTCCTGTCATTATTTTATAAAATAAAACGCTTTCTTTATATCACTTTTTCGATAAGAACTATTCACTATTCAGACAATATTGCCAAATTTATATCACTTTTCCGACATCTTCTTAATTCATATCGTTTTTTGACAACTTTTATGATAGTGTTATACTTGAGAAGCGAGGTAAAAGTTATGAAACTACATAGTATTCTATCTAAAAGACATTCTTTTAAATTTTTCTTTCAAGTCTTATTAGTACTTCTTATCCTCATCACAGTGATCAGTCTCTTCGTCAGCAATGCCACAAGAGATTTTATTAAGAATCAAAATATTCAACAATTAACGAGCTCCATTGAGATTTACGCAAATGGACTGAATGATGAAATGCGTTCTGTTGAACGCTTTTTGTATTCAACGGTCACTCACGATAAGGGTTTGGATGAACTAAATGAGCCACAAAGTTACACCGATTATGAGCAAACCGTCAAAAAAGTACAGACCACTTTTAATGACTATGAATACCAACACGAAACACATATGTCGTTTTTGGTGGCTACTGAAGGCACGCATCATTTTCTAAGTGCTTCGACTCTCTATATTCCCTATCAAGATTACTTATATTTAAAAAACAATATCAATTCGTTCAGAAATAATACTGACGACCGTAAATGGCAAGCCATTCTCATCAACGATACGGAATACTTGATTAAAGTCGTTCATTATAAAGAGAAAACGATTATGGCGGTTATCTCTGCTGAAGATATTCTAATGCCACTTCGGAAACTGAATATTGGAAAGAATGGACATATTTCGCTGAAAGAACCGAAAAACTTATCGTCTTCCACACACTTAATCGAAGCCGACAGCGAACGGACGCAACTGCCATTTGATATTTACGTAGCGGTTGACTACACAGACGTATTCAAGAGTATCGTTCTTTTTGAAGTGTTCATCGCAATCGTTCCTATCTTAATCGCGATTGCTTCACTTGTGTTGATTATTTTCATTCGAAACAGAATGTTAAGCCCAATTACACGACTAACCGAACGCCTTTCAAAAATTGACGAGAACACCTCTATTTACGACATTGCTTCTTCTGAAGGGATTTTGGAAATCGATACTGCCAATGATAAATTGAGCCAGGTGCTCTTCGATATGCAAGACTTAAAAATTCGTGAGTATCATGCACAGCTGGAATTAAAAAAGGTCGAACTCAACTACTTAAAGAGTCAAATCCGACCTCACTTTTACTTGAATATGCTCTCCATGATTCATAGTATGCTTCAAACGGAGAACTATAAGGAAATTGAAGAGTTAACGATTTTAACGTCCGATTACTTACGATATCTCTTTATGGTGGACCAAGACTTCTCTCCACTGGATAAAGAAATTCAACATATTAAGGACTATTTAGAGATTCAACGTATTCGTTATGGTGACCATATCGATTTTGCTTTAACATTCGATGAACAGTTGCACGACGCACTCGTCCCTTCTCTTTTACTACAAACATTCGTTGAGAATACGATTAAGCATGGATTTTCCTTCCAAGACGGGCTTGCCATTGACCTTTCTCTTCAAAAACGAATGGTAGAAGACAAGCCTTATATTGAGATTTGCGTCAAAGACAATGGTCCAGGCTTCACTCCAGAGATTCTTGAAAAACTCAAGAACATGGAATCATTAATGTCGGAAGACGGCCATCACATCGGAATTACCAATGCGATTGAACGGCTTAACCTTCTCTATCCAAATAACTATACGATTACTTTTGAAAATAACGACACGGGTGGCGCAAGAATTTATGCGCTCCTCCCCTATAAAGCGTTGAAAGGAGATTCTAATGAATATACTACTCGTTGATGACGATCGTTTTATCATCGAAGCGTTACGTGAAAAAATCCGTTGGGATCGATTAAAAATCGACAACGTCTACGCGGCAAACAGCCTCACTCAGGCGCAAGCCATCATTAAAGAATATCCTATCCACCTAATGATTAGCGATATTGAAATGCCTCAAGGAAGTGGTCTTGAACTACTCTCTTGGGTCAGAAACGAAAATTACGACATCAAAACCATCTTTTTAACGAACTATGCGGATTTCAACTACGCGCAAAAAGCGATTGAATTGCAAAGTTTTGAATACTACTTAAAACCGATTAACTTCGAAAAATTGGAGTTCATCATTCAAAAGGCACTTGATAAGATTGCTGAGCAACAGCCTCAAGTTTCTCACGAATCTGCGTTCCAAACAGAGAATAATTTTTGGTTTGAATATTTAAGAAAACCAAGAAATCATCGTCTAGAAGAACTAAAAGCTGAACTGCAAAAACGCAATTTTACTTTAAAAGAACATCAGTATTTCCTAACAGGTGTGATTACATTGCATATTAATGAAGCAGATTACGCCCCAGAAATTCCGTCATGGACTTCACAGTTGAAAAAAGTATTCCAAGCCTTCTCAAATGAGACTTATCAACTAGCGAGTCTGTTTAAGATGGAAGGACACGTGGACCATTACGTTTGCCTCTTTAGAGTGGACAATTCCATCAATAGTGAGACATTCGTCAAAAAAATTCAACAAGAGATTCAGGACAAGTTACACCATAATTCCATCATTACATTCAACAGTTGCTTCCAATGCCCGAATATTTTACAAGACGTAAAAGAACTCTACGCGGCAACTGGCCAACAAGTGCCTTATTGGAATACGATTATTCCAGTATCTTCTGACGCTGCTGTTTTACAGGAAAAAGAAGTTGCAACCAACTCCATCTCCTTCTCGGATTCATTAGACGAATCTGAATTGTCAAAGAGTCTATTGCACTATATTTCAGGTGGAATGGTTCCAAAATCCATCTTGCAAAAACTTCATCTGGACTGGACACAACAAATTGGAATCTACTTAGACCAAAATGGAATTTCGGCGCATAAGCTCTTCCAAAATGCGCATCATGATTTCCTCTTCCAAAGAAAATTCCATTCGATTGAGTCTTTCGAAGAATACTTCAATTACTACTGGTCTCATGCAAGAAACTTTGTAACGGATGCTGAAAACCAAAAGAATAGTATTCAACGCATCATCGAATATATCGACCATCACTACAAAGAAGATTTGAGCCGGACTACTTTAGCCGATATGGTGTACCTCAGCGCGGATCACCTTGCTCGTGTCTTTAAGAAAGAAACAGGAGAAACACTCGTTAAATACATTACGGATAAACGTATCCATGCTGCTAAAGAATTGCTGTTGGATACGAAAACGCCGATTTCTCAAGTCGCCTCTGAAGTCGGATATGATAATTACTCTTACTTCACGAAAATCTTCAAAGAGAAAACAGGAGTTTCTCCAGGGGACTACAGAAAGCATCAAGCTGAATAAATAAAAAAAGAGCTAGTTCAACTGAACTAGCTCTTTTTGTTGATTAGTTTTCTCTTTTTTTCACTTTACCGTTCCATGCTTCGAAGCCATGTTTTAAAATGAAAATATTTGTATATCCATTTTTCTTTAGACGGTAAGCACAACGACCAGCGATTGATACGCCCTCTTCATATAAATAAATTGGTTGGTCTTTACGTAATTCCATGAAACGTTCTTTAAATTGAGAATATGGAATGTTACGTGCTCCTAAAATATGAGCTGCTTTGAATTCATCTTTTTCACGTACATCGATTAATTGTCCGTGACGCAAATCCTTTCCGAACTCTTCAGCGCTAACCACTTTAGCAGCAGATTGACGCATCCAAACTAATACAAATAAGTAAATTCCGTAGGCCATGAATAGAGCCCAAATAATATACCACATGAGACTAAACCCCTTCAAAAATAATTTTAATAAGACAAGAGATATTGTATCATGTTTCTTCTAATCTTTCAAAAGCACTAAAGAAGCTGCTCCAATGACTCCTGCATCGTTCCCAAGTTCTGCTAAACGTAAGTGTGTTGTTTCGCGAACTTGTGGGAATACTAATTGTTCATATTCTTTACGAACGCCTTCTAATAGGAATTCTCCTGCAGCGCTCACTCCACCACCGATAACGATGAAGGATGGATTTAACATATTCGCAACGTGTGAACATGCAATTGCTAAATATTTAGAGAAATGACGAATCACGATTAATGCGAGTGGATCGTTTTGTTTTGCTAAATCAAACACATCTTTTGCACTCACATCCTGTCCATCATCGATTCTTGCTTTCAACTCAGAGTCTCCTGCATATTCGTCTGCATAACGACGGGCTAAGTTCACAATACCTGTTGCACTCGCTACCGTTTCAAGACAGCCTTTTTTACCGCAAGTACATGCAAAAGGACGTTCACTGAAATCAACGGCGATGTGTCCGAGTTCGCCGCCAGCGCCCGCTACACCATGAATCAGACGGTTTTCAGCGATAATCCCACCGCCAACACCTGTTCCAAGTGTAAAGAAGGTTACGTCTGGTTGGTCTCCACCAGCACCCATCCATTTTTCACCAAGCGCTGCTACGTTAGCATCATTGTCGATGAAGAACGGAATTTCGAGTGCTCCTTCAATTTTTTCTTTCAAAGGTTGTAATGTTTTCCAGTTTAAGTTGTAGGCACCGATAACTGTACCCTTCTCTCTGTCAACAACACCTGGAGAACCCATCCCGATACCAGCAAAGTTTTCATTTGTTAGTCCTAATAAGTCTAAACGATGACGAATAGAGTCGATAATGTCGTCCACAATGTGGCTTCCTTCGTCTAAAATGTTGGTAGGAATCGACCATTTTTGTTGAACTTCACCTGCTAGTGAAATAATCGCAAATTTGATGGAAGTCCCACCTAAATCAATACCAATAATTTTCTTTTCCATTGTATTCACTCCATGAAACTTGTATATGCTTACATTATAACAGCATTATCTTTTCATTCCTAGTGCAAAAAGTAAAATTGCGATGACAAAATACGAAACGATTCCGGCAATGCGTGAAGCAGGTTTTGTCAGGCGGTCTCCTCTGAAGCTGATTGCCATCATCACTAAGTACCCACCAACGAGTCCTCCCAAGTGTCCATAGTTATCGACGGCTGAATTAATAAACCCTAGGACGATGTTGATAATGATAAGTCCTGCGTATTGCACGCCCATTTGCCTAAAAGAACGAATGTAGCCGTGTTTTCTTGATAAATAAACAACAGCTCCCATGAGTCCAAAGAGCGCCGTACTTGCCCCAGCTGAAATGCTCGATGAGAATGCAAAACTTGCAAGGTTTCCCATAATTCCTGATAACAGATACACCGCAAGGAATCTCCAGTGCCCAATTTCGTACTCCATCTGACGGCCAATCATATATAAGAACAAGCTGTTAAATAAAATATGTTCCAGTCCAATATGTAAGAAAATTGGCGTTAGGAATCGATAATATTCATGTTGATGAATGATATACGGATTGAATTTCGCACCGAAATTAACAAGAACTTGTCCATTCGTGCTACCACCTGCTAGCGTCATCACGATAAACAGCGCTGCTTGAATCGCAAGAAATAAATAAGTGAAGCTAAAGTTCTCATTGAAATTTCTCTTCATCCGTTCTAATTTCCAAGGGTTAATCTTAAACATCTCTAACCACTCCTTTACTTGTAATAATCGTTGGAATATGAATATCCGTTTCAAATACTGGCCAGTCAACAACAGGCGTCACCTGAGTTGTATAGGCTAATGAGACGATACGATAATCGTCTACTTTTTGTAAGGTTCTATCGTAATAGCCGCCACCAAATCCAATACGGTCTCCTCTCGTACTATACAGTAGTCCAGGAACAATAATTAAATCAAGGTCTTTAGCTTCAAATAGCGGATGCGTGCTATCGATAACTGGTTCTAGCACTCCATACGAAGTGCGTTTGAAAGTTGTTTGTTCATTCCATTCAACAAATACCAACGTCTTATCTGGCATCGTCACAGGTACAAAAATTGTTTTACCAGCACTTCTAGCCTCTTGAACGATTAAATCTAACTGGAATTCCATTCGCATCGGCATCGTTAAGCCAACCGTCTTGGCCTCAATCCATTGCGGCATTCCTTTTAGCCATTCCACCACTCGTTTCTCTTCAGCGCGTCGTTTCCCTGGCGTCATCGCCTCCAGTTCTCTCTTTTGCTGAGCGCGTTTCAAGTTCTTCACGTCTTTTTGATACGTCTCAAACAGTTCGTTAAATAACTTCAAGAATTCAAGTTCGACCGCTCGCATGCTTCTTTCTTCCAAAATAGGTCGACTTAACAACGGTGCCTTTTCCATCATCGGTTCATCCGTTAAGATGATTGGCAATTCATTAGAGAGCATTTCATGATCAATCGCCCACACTTTTGCCCATTCTTTTTCTTCTAAATGTTGCAAGAAGAATTTCTCTTTAATGACTTCGAACAAGTTGTTTTCCATGATTTCGTACTCTGGCAATTGATTTTTCACAGGACGAATTAAATCGGCAATATAGGCTTCGGTTGCGTCATGCAACAAACAAGCAAGGACCGTTCCTGTTTGGTATCCTCTAGCAATGGCTTCTTGTGCACAGTTAATGCTATGTAATCCTACTGAATAAAAGAAACTCAGATGTCCGTTTCCGCGACACATCATACTTAAGGCATGCGCAATATCTTCAATGGCAACATTGTCTGGAACCATTTCAAGCGGATTAAATACGCGCCCTGTATATGTATTCATTAATATTTTTTTATCTTCCATATGTTCCTCCACGGTTGATGTCAGTTTATTTTATCACTGAATCTACGCGTTTTAAAAGGATTTAGGCATTTCTTAATGATTCTGTTTATTATGAAAGTCTCTTCTCAACATAGAGAAAGATTCCTTCGAAGCCTTACGGATATCTTCATAATAGCTGTAACGTTGCACCGGTTCGAGCCTAAGTCTCTCACCTTTAAAGCCTCAAAGGAGGTGTACGAAATGAATTCCTACACCTCCTAATTCGCATTTAATGCGTAACACGTTACTGCTATTATAGAATCCGTAAGCTTCTACGGAATCTTATCTTTCTAAGGTGGATTCTAAATAAAAACCACAGATTAGGAGAATTCCCAATCTGTGGTTATAAACTTCTTATTGTGCGTGTTTATCGCGGTACAGTTCGATTAGCTCTTGCGCTAATAACTGTACGATTTCTGTTGAAGCCATTTGGTCTTCGGCATGCATAAACAGTAATGAAAATTCTGTTTTTTCTCCGCTCGCTTCTTTTTGAATGAGCTCTGCGTGAATTTTATGCGCCTCAACAAAGGCTTCTTCTGCTTCCACAAGTTTTGCTTTAGCATCTTCAAACAATCCTTTTTTAGCCGCTTGAATCGCTTCTACAAAAGAAGATTTTGATGCACCACTATTGGCAATCAGCTGGAAACAGATGAGTTCCATTTCTTCTGTCATATTATTCTCCTATCAATGCTAAGGCTTGATCTAATACTTTAGGGCCGTTCATCATTCCGTAGTCACGCATATCGATTGCATCTACTGGAATATCCCCTGCGATTTCTTTTACTGCAGGTAACTCATAACGAATTTGTGGCCCGATGAGAATAACATCTGCTTCATGGATATTCTTTTTCGCTTCTGTAATGGATTTTGCTTCAATTGAGACTTCAATCCCACGTTCAGTCGCACTTTGTTGCATCTTTTTAACAAGCATACTCGTCGACATTCCCGCGTTACATACTAATAAAATTTGTTTCATAATCTTATCCCTTCATTTCTTGTTCAACAACTTTATCATTTACTTTGATAAATGGAATGTATAGAAGAACTCCAAGTGCAAAGATGACTAATTGAACGAGAATTGCTCTGAAGTCCCCTGCTGTTGCTAACCATGCATTTAAGAATACTGGTGTAGTCCATGGAACTTGTACAAATGCTGGGCTCATGAAGCCTGCAGCTGTTGCTAAGTAGCTGATTAAAATACCAAGAGCTGGAACAGCGATAAATGGAATCGCTAATGAAATATTATAAACGATTGGGTAACCGAATAATACAGGTTCATTGATGTTGAAGAGTCCAGGTCCAAATGATAATTTAGCCACGTTTTTAGAAGCAGCGTTGCGGCTTACTAAGAATGTTGCCACTAATAAACATAATGTAGATCCACTACCACCCATTAAAGCGAATGTTTGAACTTGAGATAAGTTGATGATGTGTGGAATCGCTTGTCCATTATTTGCAGCGGCGATGTTTTCAGTAATGTTAATTAATAGTAATGGTTCTAGGATTGCACTGTAAATAACGGCTTGGTGAATACCAAATAGCCATAACATATTTCCTAGAGAGTAAATAATGATTACCCCAATTAAGCTTGTACCAATATGACGAATTGGTTCTTGGATGAAGACTGTAATAATTGAGATTAAGTTTGTTCCAAACATGTTGAATAATAACGCTGAAACTACACCGAATAATGAAATAACAGTCATTACTGGAAGTAATACGCTAAATGATTTACCAACTGCTGGTGGAATGTTGTCTCCAAGGTTAATTTGCAATGCTTTAACGTTCGATAATTTGATGAATAGTTCTGTCGCAATAATCGCTACGATAACCCCTGCGAACATTGCGCCTGTACCTGTGTTGTTAAATGAAAGAACACCTGAAATATTCACGGCATCTTTTGCGCCATCAGGAACAGCAGAAACTGTATTTGGCATCATAACAATTAAAGAAACTAATGATAGCATTGATGCTGCCAATGGGTTTTCAAAATCTCTGTTTTTCGCTAAGAAATAACCAACCATTACGGCAATAATAATACCTGAGATACTTAAAGTACCGTTTGCAATTGTAATTCCCCAATATTGGAATTTTGTTAATGTATCCCCTTGGAAAATCCACTTAAATACTGTGTTGTTCAAAAGAACAATTAACCCTGCCAAAATATATAATGGCATTACTGTTGCGAATGCATCTCTGAGGGTTTTTAAATGAATTTGGTTCCCCAGTCTACCTGCAAACGCGGCAAATTTATCAATAAATTTTGAGTTTTTCATCTGAATATCTCCTCTCTTTATTCCTCTACTTCTACTTCAAATCCGTTATTGTCACTAACGTTACGATACCATCTTCCACTACTCTTGATAGTTCTCTTTTGCGTTTCTAAATCTACAGAAATAAATCCATAACGATTCTTATACGCATTATTCCAAGACCAGCAATCAAAAGCAGTCCATGTATGATATCCAAAACAGTTGCTACCTTCTTCAATCGCTTTATGTAGCCAAGTGAGATGTTCTTCGTAAAATTCAATACGATACACATCATCGATGACTCCATTTTCTCCAATGAAGCGACCTTCGTTTTCCACACCCATACCGTTCTCACTAATGAACCATGGGATATTGCCATATTCTTCCTTCACAATCATGGCGATATCATAAATGGCTTTCGGGAAGATTTCCCATCCACGATATGGATTCATGCGACGTTCAGGCCATTCATACTCTTTAAAGTATTGGTCTGGCATCCAAGGTGTTTTGTACTCCTCAGGATTTGGTTGCGCTTGAACGCGTTTTGGATGGTAGTAATTCACTCCAAGAAAATCGACTGTGTTTTCTCGAATGAGCTGCAATTCCTCTTTGGTATGACTCCATAACACGCCGTCCTCCTCTAATTTTTTCACCAAAGTTTCAGGGAATGTTCCCTTCACCGCTGGATTCAAGAAGACTCTGTTAAAGAAATCATCTGTAAATTGACTTGCTGCTAAATCTTCTGGAGAATCACTTCTTGGGTAAGCAGGCGTTAAGTTTAAAATAATCCCAATCTCGCCATCCAATCCTAACGAGTGATACAGTTGAATCACTTTGGCACTTGCAAGATTTAGATTATAAATCACTTGAACAGCTTCTTTCCCTTTCCCTTTTAGGTTTGGATAATGGAATGCATATAAGTATCCTGCTTCCGGAATGACCATTGGCTCATTGAAAGTTGTCCAGTAATGAATCTTATCACCAAAACATTCAAATGCAGTCTTTGCAAACTTCACGAATAAGTCCACGACATGTTTACTTTCCCAGCCGCCGTATTGTTGAAGCAATTCAACTGGCAAATCGAAATGATGTAAATTCAATACCAATTCAATATCGTTTTTCTTCGCTTCTTCAATAACAGCGTTGTAAAATTCCACAGCCTTTGGATCGGCTTCACCCGTTTCGAAGTCTTTAATCAAACGGCTCCATTGAATCGATGTACGGAATGAATTAAATCCAATCTCCTTCATCAAACGAAAATCTTCAGGATACGTATGATAAAAATCACTCGCCACATCTGGACCGACGCCATTAAAGAAATCTTCTGGATCAGTTCTAAACCAGTAATCCATCACATTTTCATGTGCCTTATCGAATTGTCCTTCTGTCTGCGGTCCACTTGAAGCAGCACCCCACCAGAACCCTTGAGGGAAACGCAATTGTTTCTTCATAATTAACCTCCTTTCTGTAAGCTCTTTCACGTATAGTATATCACAATTTAAATATTTGTCTAGACAATATTTATAAATAGTATTCAAATTGTCCATTTTGCCTATTCATTCTACATTTGTTATAATATAGCTAGTTTAGAGAAAGGATGACATTCGATGAGCGTAAAGTATTTACAGATTTACCATGCGATTCGTGAAAAGATTTTAAGTAACGAATACGCCATTAACCAACAATTACCCGATGAAATCACATTAACGAAAGAATTTAATAGCAGTCGAATGACGGTCAAGAAAGCATTAGACTTACTCGTTTCCGAAGGGCTTATCTTTAGAAAACGCGGCCAAGGTACCTTTGTCCTCTCTCGCGGCACGTCTAAGCGAAAACTTATCGTTCCAGAACGCGATATTAAAGGACTCACGAAAATTTCTGAGGATACACACTCTACTGTTGAATCAAAAATCATTCATTTTAAATTAGAATTTGCTTCTGAATTCCTTGCAGAAAAATTACAAGTACCGGTGCAAAGTCCTGTTTATAATATTCACCGACTTCGCATCATCGACGGTAAACCGTATGTATTAGAGCAAACCTATATGAGTACGAGCGTCATTCCAGGAATTACTGAAGAAGTTCTATTAGACTCTATTTATCAATATATCGAAGGCAAACTAGGCTTACGAATCGCGAGTGCCACAAAAATCTTGCGTGCAGCGCCAAGTTCTGAAGATGAACAAAAATACTTACAGTTACTTCCGACAGAACCCGTCTTCGAAGTAGAACAAGTAGCCTACTTAGATAATGGCACTCCATTTGAGTACTCGATTAGCCGACACAGATACGATCTATTTGAATTCAATTCATTTGCACTAAGACATTCTTCATAGGAGGCACAACGATGACAACACCAATCTTTTTAAATGCCGTACTTCAAGAGAAAATCTGGGGTGGAACGAAATTGCATACGCTCTTTAACTTCACTCTACCTTCTGATAAGACAGGTGAAGCATGGATTATTAGCGCACATCCCAATGGGATTTCAACGATAAAAAGCCCTGCAAAATATGCAGGACTAGGGTTAGATGAACTCTATAAAGCTCATCCTGAACTCTTCAATGGGCAACAGTTAGCAAGCTTTCCTCTTCTCATTAAGTTGCTCGATGCGTCCGATGACTTATCGATTCAAGTGCATCCAGATGACGAGTATGCGCTAGAACATGAAGGCGAATATGGAAAGAATGAATGTTGGTATGTGGTTCAAGCTGAGCCAGGCGCAAAAATTGTCTATGGACATACGGCGATGACTCCTGAAGAATTTGCAGAGAAAATCGACAATGAAGCTTGGAGCGAGCTATTTACCGAAGTTCCTGTTAAAGCTGGCGACTTCTTCGATGTTCCAAGTGGTACGATTCACGCCATTGGTGGCGGTATTGTGATTCTTGAGACGCAACAAAATTCAGACACGACTTACCGCGTCTATGACTACAACCGTACCGACGATGCTGGAAATCCTCGTCCACTGCATATCCAACAAACAAAAGATGTCACAACCATTCCGCACAGTGTCCCAACAACTAACCAACACGTGGTGACGACTGACAATGGAACAAGAACGACTTTTGTGGAGAACAAATTCTTTACGGTTTGGAAATACGATATCAACGGCGACTACAGCGATGCCCTCTCTTCTACTTATCACCTTGTGACGGTGTTAGACGGAAAAGGAACACTCACAGTCGACGGAATCGAGTATCCAATCCAAAAAGCAGATTCCTTTATTCTGCCTTCTGGAACACCTGAACTAGCCATTAACGGATCTGTTCAACTGATTGTGTCACAGTCAAACCAATAACCAAAAGCGAAAAAAGGTCAGTAAGGAAAACTCCTTGCTGACCTTTATTTTTATGCATTCAATTGTTTTGTAATTTCTACGATTTCGTCGATTAATCCACCGATTGTAGCAATCGTATCTTTCAGCGGTGCATCTGTAGAGACATCGACGCCTGCTGCTTTCGCAAGCTCTTCTGCGCTCTTCGTTCCGCCCATCTTCAATACTTCTACCCAAGTATTTGCGACACTTGAATCTTTTTGAATCATTTTCGCCACTTGTGTACCGATTGTTAACCCAGCTGAGTAAGTGTATGAGTAAAGTCCCATGTAATAGTGCGGTTGACGCATCCATGTTAACTCTGCACCTTCTGTAAGAACCACTTCTGGTCCCCAGAATTTCGCCAATGTTTCTTTGAATAAATGATTCAATGTATCCGCGTCTAAGCTCTTACCTGCGTCTACTAAGCGGTATACTTCGCGTTGGAAGTACGCTTCTAATAAGTGAGTCACAAAGTTATGGTAGTAAGTTTTAGCGACCATTTGAGATGAAATCCAACGCTTCATACGTAAATCATCTCCTGCTTTGTTCTTCAAGTAGAACTCAACCAATAATTCGTTTGTAGTTGATGGAGCTTCCACAAAGTACATACTTGGACGACCATCTAGAATATTTTGGTGTTTATACGCTAATTGGAAGTGACCTGCGTGTCCTAATTCATGCGCGAGCGTCATGCAGTCATTCATATCTTCTGTAAAGAACATTAAGATAAATGAGTTTGCTCCATAAGGTGATGAACAGAACGCACCTGTACGTTTGCCGATTGTCTCAGCGTAGTCGATCCAACGGTTGTCGAAGGCTTCCTTCATAATCTTGAGATAATCTTCTCCTAAAGGTTCTAATCCTTCTAAGATGTATTGTTTTGCTTCGTCATACGTTACTTTGGCAGCGTATGTTGGGTCTACTTCAAGTTTCAAGTCTTCATAGCGCACTTCATCTAATTGATAAATTTCTTTGATGAGACGTGCGAATTTACGCATATGTGGCGCTAATTCTTCCATGATGACATCGATTTGACGGTCGTATAGTTCACGAGAAACTTTTTGACGGTCTAATAAGTAGTCAAACACTGAATCAAATCCACGCAATGTTGCCATTGTTTTTTCTTTTTGAATTTGTGTGTTATACGCTGAAGCTGTGCTGTGTTGGTATTTGCGTAATGTGTCGCTAAATACTTTGAACGCTTCACGACGGATAGCTGTATTTGGTTCTGATTGCATACGGCCTTCAAAGCTGTTGTATGTCATCGGAATCACTTGTCCGTCTGCTTCTACGTCTGGGAAATGAATATCTTTGAATTTAATATCGTTGTACGCTTGGTAACCAGCATCTAATGTATTTCCTAAAGCTGCTAGAGTTGCTTCTACGTCTTTTGATAATAAATGTTTCTTATCTTCTAAGAGACGTTCAATATATAAGGCATCTTCTTTGTTCGCGCGTGCTTCTTCTAATACGGCATCATCCAATTGGCTTAATTCAGATTCAAAGAAACTTAATTTCGCATCTAATCCTGCTAACACTGTACGTGTTTGTGCAGAACGTGTTTGTGCTTCTTTATCTTTCGTATTGGCACTGACTGCTAAATTACAATAAGCAGAAATTTTACCGCGTTGTTCTAATAAGGCACGGTAAGTTGCTAAACCAGCATTCACTTGGTGAGCTGTTGTAATGTTTCCTTCGTATTCCTTTTGAAAAGCCTCTACTTTTCCTTTAAGGTCTTCTAACGCTTCGTTAAAAGCTTCTTCTGTTTCAAACAAATGCGTTAAGTCCCATGTTTGATTTACATCTACTTGATTTCTTTCAATCATATTCTCACTCCACTTTCTAAAGTCGTACTTCCATTGTACCACAGCTTTCATCTAATTTTCAGAAAACTTTAATTTAAATTAAAAAAAGTGTTACAGCCCTTCGACTGTAACACTGATTCATGTTTATTATTGTAACGCTCCGATTGCACGAGCGATTTCTTCATTAGAACTTCCTGGTTTAATTTCGAAAGTACCAGTCCAGATCTTATCAGCAATGTTATTTGTTGTTAAGTAATCTACGAACTCTTTAGCACTCTTAACTAAGCCTGCTTTTTCTAATTTGTCAGCAACATCATTTGATGATTCGCCTTCTTCAACTGTAATAGATACAGGTTTTGAAGATTGTGTAGTTGCTGCTTCAGTTGTTGAAGCTTGTGAAGTAGCTTTAGCACTTGATGTAGACGCTTGGCTACCAGATTCTTTTTCAGCTAATAAAGACTCGTAAGCGGCTTTATAGCTTGCTTCATTTGCTCCTTCAGAAACGATTGGCAAATTCACTGCATCTAATTGGCTCTTTAATGATTGTGGTACAAAAGGCCAAATCACAGTAACCAATGCTAAAATTAACGCTGCTAATAAGAAGCCCATTCCTAAAGAACGAAATTTCGTTTTACTCATGTTCTTCCTCCTTAATTTGCATCTGCTTCAAAATAATTATCGATTACCAATTGTACTGTTGAAACAGGTACGTTTAATTGTTCAGAAATTGATTCTACTGAATTACCGTGGCTGAATAATGTAATGATTTGTTGTTTCGTTACATTGTGTAAGCGACCAGATTCTTCTGCAGTTGCTTCTTCCACTGCTTCTGTTTCTTCAGCTACTGGTTCTGGTTTTTCAGCTACACGAACTTCTGCTGTTTTTGCAGCGCGAACTTCTTCATAAGTTGGTTCAACTGATGGTCCTTTGTATACAGTTGTTCCTTCTAATTCTTGAATTTTTTTCTTTAATGAATATACTTCACGGTTTAATTCTAATAAACCTTCAGCTAATTCATCGATTTCTTCTTCATTGTGGTTATCCTTTAAGAATAGTGAAATGAATAAGAAAAATACTGCTAATGCTAATAACGCGAGAACTACGACCCATACGTGCATTTTTTCACCTCATTAAAATAATATTTTTTTCCTTTCATCCTATTTTAAATAATGTTAGCCAAAATATCAAGGTTCACGGCGAAGTTTATCATTTTGTTAACGAATTGAAACATTACAGACACTAGCTAAAAATAAAAAAATCTTTACCCTCCAGTCCTTATTCAGGAATAAAAGGTAAAGATTTCTGTCATGGTTAGCCGCGCATTTCTTCCTTCACACGTTTTTCTTTTTGGCTTAAAACGAGTAAGTTTTCGCGGAGTTCTTGTTCCATTTGCGTCAATTCGTATTCGGCTTTTCTACGTTTTTGACGGCCTTCTTGTTGGATTAGAATCGTTTCTTCTAATGTTTCAATCAAGTCTTGTTGTGTCTTTTGAAGGGTTTCTAAATCGATAATACCACGTTCGTTTTCACGAGCTGTTTCAATCGTAGAAATCTTCAACATTTCAGAGTTCTTTTGAATCAATTGGTTCGTCGTTTCAGACACTTGACGTTGCGCTGTGACTGCATCCTTTTGACGAAGCAATGTCATCGCAATGGCAATTTGATTCTTCCATAAAGGAATCGTCGTCGTAATTGAAGACTGAATTTTTTCTGCTAATGTTTGGTTCGTATTTTGAATCAAACGGATTTGTGGCGCTTGTTGAATCGTCATTTGACGCGTTAATTTCAAGTCGTGGTTTCTCTTTTCAAGACGGTCCAGGAATTGATGTAAGTCATTGACGACTTGTACATCCATTTGGTCTCCTGTCTCTTGCGCCTTTTGCATCGCTTCAGGGATGAGTTTTTGTTGCAATTCTTCAATCTTCAATTCCCCAGCAGCGATATAAATACTTAACGCCTCGAAGAATTCCTTATTGCGTTGGTACAGTTGCTCGAGCGACAAGTTGTCGTTTAATAAGCCATTCTTCTCATGGTCTAATCGCACAGCAATCTTATCCACTTGAGAACCGACTTCTTGGTATTTTGATTGCATTTCGTAAATCGACTTCTTCACGCGTCCAAAGATTTTGCGGAAGATGTTCGAATCTTGTGCCACAAGGTCGTTCGGGTCTGTCTCGTTTAGTCGCATCATCAACTCATTGAGCGTATCTCCGATTTCTCCAGTATCTTTATTTTGCACATGAGCCAACATCGAATGAGAGAATTCACCAAGTTGCTTTTGCGCGCCGGCCCCGTAACTAATAATGGCTTGCATATTCTTTTCGTCGATTTGTTTTGCTAGTGCGCGGGCTTGTTCTTGTTGTTTTTCTGGCAAGGTATCTACTAGCGCACGTTTAGCGTCCACTTGTTCTTGCGGGAAGTCACTCGCCACATCTTGCAACGTCGTATTTTTTACAACGTCTTCTCCAAATGGGTTTTGAATCAGTGCATCCACCATTGATTTTTCTTCAGTCATTGTTCTCTACTCCTTTATCGTTCGGTTTACGTAATCCATCTCTGCTTCTGACTTTTTAATCTTGTCTTCTTGGAAATGTAAGTAATCCTCTTCCAGCGTCGCACAGACGAGATCGATTTTCTCTCCTAATTCTTGTAGCGTTTGATACGTTTCGCTTCCTTTTACAGGTTGCTCACTCAATTCTTTGTAGGCTTTCGTCATTTCATTTAACGACGGTACACAAGTATGAACGAACAAGTTCGCATCTGGAAGCTTTTCAGGGTGTTGGACGAGAGATTTGAAATACTCCTTCATCGTTTGAGTCGTATTGTATCGATTACTAATAATTCGTAGTTTGGTATAACTTTGAATCGTCTCATCGATTTCCTCAATTTGCGTCTTTACCACTGCCATTTTTTGTCTAAAATAGTCGATATCTTGTTTGGATAATCCTGATTGTTCATATCGTTCTTGCACCTTACTAGAGGTTTTATCGAGCGGCTTCTTTGTTTTACCAAAGAGCGATTTCACTTCCATTTCTTCTGGAAATAGCATGAAGAAAAAGATACCTGCTAGTACGAGAAGTGAAAATAACAGCCTTACGGAAGAACCGTAAATATGACTCATAAAGTAACGCGTTATGAATACAAACAATACTAGTTTGAGAAGTCTATTCCACTGTTTCATGGTGCTCCCTCCTTATAGACTTATTGTATCATCCCCTAATTTTGGGGCATGGTACTAAAGGCCGATTTCTCTGGGACTTGAGACTGAAAATAACAACGCAAAAAAGGAATTAAACAGCCTTCACTGTCTAATTCCTTCTTGGTTTATTGAACTATTTTATTTTTTGCTTTTAGCAAATACAAATGCGCCACCTGTTAAGAATACTGCTGAAAGAATCAGATATAAAGTTCCCATTGAAGTACCTGTATTTGGTAATTCGTCTTCTCCTGCTGGCGCTGCTTGTGCGACGGGCGCTGGAGATGGATCTTTTGCATCTTTTGCTTCTTTGTCTTGTGCTTGTTCTGCTTTAGCAGCAAGAGGTGTTGCTAACACACGTGACTCAGTTGCTTCCGTATTTGTTTCTGCTGTTACAACTTTGTCTTCAACGGCATTTGTTAAAACAGCTGTTGGTGCAGGAGCTTCTGTTGTTGCTACCGTTTCTGCAACTGTAGAACGCACCTCTGCCTCAGGAGTTGGTGTTGGTAGTTCAGTTGTATCTAGAAGAGCTCTTCTACGAACACGACTTCTTGGTGCTTCAGTTGTCGCTACTGTTGTAGTTGTAGGCTCCTCTGTCACTGTTGTTGCTGCAGTTGTAGTTGGAGCCTCAGTCGTAGTAGTTGTTGTTGTAGGTGCAACTGTTGTCACTACCGGAGCTTCTGTCACTACAGGGGCTGATGTCGTTACAACTGGTGCTTCTGTAGCCACTGGTGCTGATGTTGTCACTACTGGTGCTTCTGTTGCCACTGGAGCTGAGGTTGTTACTACTGGAGCCTCTGTTGCCACTGGAGCAGATGTTGTTACTACTGGTGCCTCTGTTGCAACTGGAGCTGATGTCGTTACAACTGGAGCTTCTGTTACTACTGGTGCTGAGGTTGTCACTACTGGAGCTTCTGTTACTACTGGTGCTGATGTAGTTACAACTGGTGCTTCTGTTACTACTGGTGCTGATGTCGTTACAACTGGCGCCTCTGTTACTACAGGAGCAGATGTTGTCACTACTGGAGCTTCTGTTGTCGCTACTGTTGTAGTTGGCGCTTCAGTTGTGGTAGTTGCTACTGTAGTTGTAGGTGCTTCTGTCGTTGTAGTTGCTTCCGTTGTCGTAGGCGCTACTGTAGTTGTAGGTGCCTCTGTTGTTGTCGGAGCTTCCGTTGTCGTAGGCGCTACTGTAGTTGTAGGTGCCTCTGTTGTTGCCGGAGCTTCCGTTGTCGTTGGTGCCTCTGTCGTCGTTGTTGTCGTAGTCGGAGCAACAGTTGTCGTAGTCGTTGTTGTTGGCGCAACCGTTGTAGTTGTTGTTGTTGTCGTTGGCGCTTCTGTCGTTACAGGTTTAGCACTTGGTTGCCATACGCGAACATAATCGATTTGCATGTCTGAACGACTGCCATCCTTATAGCTATCTTTGTAAGGAATCGCATCCGTATAGTTACGGGTAGCGTTTTTTCCAAAGTCCTTCACAAATGAACCACCTACGATATGCGTTAATCGTAAAATAAATCCATTTTCTGGATTGACAAATGCTTCATTTTTCTTAATCTCACTATATTTGACGGTATAAAGTGCTTGTCCATCATAGAAGAAAGTAATTTTATCGCCTTCTTTTAATACACCGTATGTGTGAAAAGCTGTTTGCGTATCTCCATTATTAGGGAGTTTTTTTTGATATTGATCGCTATACTTTTCCTTGCCAGGCTCAGGTGTCGGTGCTGTATGGATATTGGCTTGAATGAATTTTGGGTCATACCCTTTAGACTCGAAAACATCAATCTCCCCACTTGTAGGAGATCCTCCGCCTTTTGTACCAGTCATCCAGAAGGAAGCCCATGAGGATTCACTAAATGGTAATTTGATACGTGATTCGGCATAGAAGTCACCTACAAATTCCGTAAGGACTTTCCCGTGTCGGTCACGCGTTTGAATCGCTCCAGAAGTAAATGGAGCTTTATAAGTAATCGTTTGTTTTGTCTTTGAGTCTACATAAGTATTCTCACGGTCTACCCATTCATGTTTTTTTGTTTGGTCATTCCACTTCCATTGCTTCGGCGTATAGAGTGCCGTTAAATGAAGAATTCCATCTTTTAAAGATACATTTGCTGGGTCGTCTGTGAAATGCATTTGCGTTCTTGCTTTAGGATCGAAACTTGAAAGAGAATAATCCCATTTTGTTCTGTCGAGTTTGTTTCCATCAAACTCATCAAACCATGTTAAGTCATAGTTTGTCGGAACCCCATTTGGCAGTGTGACATTAGGAACTCTTCCTTCACCTGTTTCAGCATAGACTGTTGCGATTGGCGCTAACAGGCTTGTGCTTAAGATAAGGCCTGCTCCTAACACTCTTGCTCCTGCAATCATACCTTTTTGTCTATTACGTACTTTTTGCATAATTGTTCTCCTATTTCTTCTTTTATTTAGGAAGAGAGTTTTTTGTAATCCCTTTCCTACATTAGACATTATCTAAACTGGGTAAGAACATTTCCTGACAGACTTATGAAATTAATCTATTAAAAGTATAGTTAAAATGCTAAATAAGTATGATTTCGATTTAATTATAAAGAAAATATGGAGAGCAAAATTTCCTTTTATTTACAAATATCCTCCCTTTTGAGTGGCAAAAACATTGATAGAACGCTAAAAAAAGGAGTTAACTAGAATTAGTCTAATTCACTCCTTCGAAATGTCCACTTTTTGAACACAATTTGAAAAAAACTGAGCCGAATGCCTTCGACTCAGTTAAATTTTTATTATTCTGCTTCAGGAACTAATGCTTCTGGGAAGTGTTCACGCACAATTGCAGCACAACGATTACATAAAGTCGGAGCATCTTCTAATGTTCCTACTTCAATCTTCACAGCACGGCAACGTTCACATGTTTCACCTTTGGCATGTTCAACAACGACTTTCACGCCTTCGCCTTCAACTGCATTTGCAGGAGCTTCAACGCCTTCTTGAGCTACTTCTAATTCACTGACGATGAATAATTGAGCTACATTTGTGTTTAAGCCTTCTAATAAAGTACGAACTTCATTAGATGGATATAGCGTTACTTTTGCTTCGAAGTTCTTACCGATTAATTTCTCATTACGAGCTTCTTCTAAAGCTTTCAAAGCAGTGTTACGAACTTTGAAAAATTCAGCCCATTGTGCTAATACTTCTTCTGTATTTTCGTAGCTTTCTACTGTTGGGAATTCGGCTAATTGAACATAAGCTTCTTCTTCCTTCAAGTATTTCCAAACTTCTTCACTCGTGTGAACTAAGATTGGGCTTAGTAATTTCGTTAATTTCACTAGGATATCGTAAATAACTGTTTGCATTGCGCGACGTTCGTAGTTATCTTCATGTTCGATATACACAACGTCTTTTGCAAAGTCTAAGTAGAACTGTGATAAATCAACGGTACAGAAGTTCATCACTGTTTGGTAAATTGTTGAGAATTCGTAGTTTTCATACGCTTCTTCAATTGTCTTCACGATATCGTTGAAACGAATCATCATGTATTGGTCCACACTACGTAGGTCTTTAAACGCTACGGCATGTTTAGATGGTTCGAAGTCTGTAGTGTTGGCTAACATAAAGCGCATTGTGTTACGGATCTTACGGTATGCTTCAGATACTTGGTTTAAGATTTCAGTACTGATACGTACGTCTGATTCGTAGTCCACAGATGATACCCATAGACGGATAATGTCTGCCCCTTTTGTTTGCATTTCTTTTGCAGGTGAGATGACATTTCCTAGAGATTTACTCATCTTCTTGCCTTCCCCGTCCATTACGAACCCTTGAGAAAGAACTGCTTTATAAGGCGCTTGTTTATGAACCGCTACACTTGTTGTTAAACTTGAGTTGAACCATCCACGGTATTGGTCTGATCCTTCTAAGTATAAATCAGCTGGGAATGTTAATTCTGGGCGAATGCTTAATACACCAGCGTGTGAGCTACCTGAGTCGAACCATACGTCCATGATGTCCATTTCTTTTGTAAATGTACCATTTGGACTACTTGGATGTGTGAATCCTTCTGGTAATAGGTCTTTTGCTTCGCGTTCGAACCATACGTCAGAACCGAATTCTTCCACTAATTTTGCAACGTGTTCTGTTGTTTCTGGAGTGATGATTGGTTCTCCGTTTTCAGCGTAGAATACAGGAAGTGGAACACCCCATACACGTTGACGAGAGATGACCCAGTCGCCACGGTCACGAACCATGTTGTAAATACGTACTTGACCTGATGGGTGGTACCATTTCACATCATTTTCGATTACATCTAAAATCTCTTGACGGAAAGCATCGATTGACGCAAACCATTGTGGAGTTGCACGGAAGATTACTGGTTTCTTCGTTCTCCAGTCATGTGGGTAACTATGCACGAAATAGCTTAATTTTAGTAATGAACCATTTTCAGCTAACATGTCTGTAATGACTTTGTTTGCTTTAGCATAGAACATTCCTTCAAAACCAGGAGCTTCTGCAGTGTAATGCCCTTGGTTATCCACTGGTGATAATACATCTAAGTTGTATTTACGTGAATAGTAGAAGTCGTCTTCCCCGTGTCCAGGAGCTGAGTGAACTAAACCAGTACCGGCATCAAGAGTTACATAGTCTCCAAGCATTACAAGAGATTCACGTTCATAGAATGGATGCCATGCTGTCGCATATTCCAATTCAGTTCCACGGAATTCTTTTAAGACTTCAACAGATTCCCAACCTAGTGTTTCAGCAAGTGAGTTCACTAATTCTTTAGCTACGACGAAGTTTCCTTTATCAGTTTTCACTTCTGCATATTCATAGTCAGGATGCACGAAGATTCCTAAGTTTGCAGGAAGTGTCCAAGGAGTAGTTGTCCAGATGACAAATGAAGCATCCTCTGATACAACGCCTTTTCCGTCTTTCACTTTGAACGCCACATAGATTGATGGGCTTTCTACGTCTTTATATTCGATTTCAG
>CAUVJW010000003.1:0-43420 GCA_963552295.1 uncultured Streptococcus sp.
TGATAACCTTATTCCATAATGAATCAATCAAAAATAGTTTATCTCCCATCGCTGAAGGGAAAAGGTGCAAAAAATAAAAAACGCTAGGACAATCCTAGCATTTTCTATCTTTTGCTATTCTATAACGAGCAGGCCGGCACCAATGATTCCATTATCCCCCTTAATGGTTGATGCTTGGATATGCTCCAGAATATGTTTTTGTTCGTGATGAAGGAGTTCTGCTAACTCTTCTTTCACGAGTTCTATAAAGTCTGGGTTGTAGTTTGAAACACTACCTCCGAACACAATGGTTTTTGGATCTAGTAAGCAGACCATTCCATGAAGAACACTTGCTAATCCCATAGCTGTTTCTTCGATGATACGGCAAGCCGCTTCCTCACCATTGCGCCATTTATCAAAGACGTCTTTCGTTGTTAATGTCTCGTCTTCGTAAATTTCGCGCCCTGTACGCTCGATTCCGACACCCGAGCAAGCCACTTCTAACGCTTCGAGACATTCAAAGTAAGGTACTTTGACAAACCCAATTTCGCCTGAGAACCCTTCCCCGCGTAAGATTGTATTGTTGACGATGTTGGTGGCTGCGATTCCTGTTGATACCGTTACGTATCCAAACATGTCTGTAGGTTTTAGATTGAGCATTCGATATTCCGCATAAGCCGCTACTTTTACGTCATTATCGATTTTCACCGGTATGTCTCCGTACGTTTCCTTCAATCTTTCTACAATTGGAAAATTAGCCCAAGGTATATTATTTTGGAAAATCGCTACCCCGTTTTCCACGTCTACCTTCCCTGGTAATCCAACACCAATCCCATACGTATCTTGAATGCGTAAATCATTATCATTGAGCACTTTATCCACCAGTTGGACCACACCCTGATACAAACTTTCGGCACTCGCTGTTTGGCTTGGGCTTTGAGAACGACTAACGATCTCCCCATTCTCGTTAATCAACGCAACCGCTACCTTCGTTCCCCCAATATCAATACCAACCGCGACTTTCATCAAAATCCCTCCGTTCATTATGATTTCGCTTTCATAATTAGTTTACACCGAAAATCGCTTCCTGGCTTTCCCTATCTTGTTCTATACTATAACTATTTTGCTGTCTTTCATTCAGTTTGAAAAATGATAACTGTTTTGATAGCCGTTTTGCTGTCTTTTTCTAACAACCTCTCCTCCTCTCTACTCCTCCCACTTTTCTCCGCAAAAATTGCCTCGTTTCACACCTAAGGATAAGAAACAGCGCTTGTTTTAGAGAAATTAATGATGAAGTCACATTGAAAAATGATAACCGAAGATAGCCGTTATAGTGGAATGAGTGATGGGGAATGGCATCGAATGTGAATTAGAGGGAGTGCGAATTCATTCGCTACTCCCTCTTTGAAGCTTCGAAGACCGAGAGACCTAAGGCTCGAGGCGGTGCCCCATCACAAACTCCACTATATTCAAACGGCTATCAATCAGGTTAGCATTTTCAAACCACCTCATTAAATAGTAACTCTATATAGAACAAGCGCTGTTTCTTATCCTTTCAACCTTCGGTTGAAGCCCTCAATTTTTGCACAAAAAAGGAGGGGAAGCAAATCTGCTTCCCCTCCCTAATTCCTAGGAATTATTTGTTTTTCAAGTTGTAGAACGCTGATAGACCTTGGTAAACAGCTAAGTCACCTAATTGATCTTCAATACGTAATAATTGGTTGTATTTAGCAATACGGTCTGTACGGCTTAATGAACCAGTCTTGATTTGTCCAGCGTTTGTTGCAACTGCGATGTCAGCAATTGTAGCATCTTCAGTTTCACCAGAACGGTGTGAAACAACTGCAGTGTAACCAGCTTTTTGAGCCATTTCGATTGCGTTGAATGTTTCAGTTAAAGTACCGATTTGGTTAACTTTGATTAAGATTGAGTTTGCAATACCTTGTTCGATACCACGAGATAAGATTTCAGTGTTAGTTACGAATAAGTCGTCACCAACTAATTGAACTTTACCGCCTAAGCGTTCAGTTAATAATTTCCATCCATCCCAGTCGTTTTCGTCACAGCCGTCTTCGATTGTGATGATTGGGTATTTTTCAACTAATTCTGCTAAGTATTCAACTTGTTCAGCTGGAGTACGTTTAGCACCTTTTTCACCTTCGAAAATTGTGTAGTCGTATACGCCATCTTTGAAGAATTCAGATGAAGCACAGTCAAATCCTAAGTAAACATCTTTACCAGGTTCTAGACCTACTTTTCTGATTGCTGCTAAGATTGTTTCTACAGCATCTTCAGTTCCTTCGAATGTTGGAGCGAAACCACCTTCGTCACCTACTGCAGTTACTAAACCGCGGTCGTGTAAGATACCTTTCAATGCGTGGAATACTTCAGCACCCCAACGTAAAGCTTCTTTGAATGAAGGAGCACCAACAGGTAAGATCATGAACTCTTGGAATGCGATAGGAGCATCTGAGTGAGATCCACCGTTAACGATGTTCATCATTGGTGTTGGTAATACTTTAGTGTTGAATCCACCTAAGTATTGGTATAAAGGTTGATCTAAGTAGTCAGCAGCTGCGCGTGCTACAGCGATAGATACGCCTAAGATTGCGTTAGCTCCTAATTTACCTTTGTTTGGAGTACCATCTAATTCGATCATTAATTTGTCGATCGCCATTTGTTCACGAACATCGTAACCTAAGATAGCTTCAGCGATAATGTTGTTTACATTGTCAACTGCTTTTTGAACTCCTTTTCCTGAGTAACGAGATTTGTCGCCGTCACGTAATTCAACTGCTTCGTATTCACCAGTTGATGCTCCTGAAGGAACCATACCGCGTCCGAACGCTCCGCTTTCTGTGTAAACTTCAACTTCAATAGTTGGGTTCCCACGTGAGTCTAGTACTTCTCTTGCTAATACATCTGTAATAAATGGCATGATTTATTAACTCCTTTAATATTTATTTTGTACGTTATTATTTTAATCGAAAATCATCAGAGTTTCAACCTTTGATAAGGGAATCTTTATTTTTCGATTAATGATTCACCAGTCATTTCAGCTGGTTTGTCCACATTTAGTAAATCAAGCATCGTTGGAGCAACGTCTGCTAAACGTCCACCTTCGCGTAATGTTACACCTTTCTTCGTAACAATCACTGGTACTGGCACTGTTGTATGTGCAGTATGTGGTGTTCCTTCTGGTGTAATCATTGTTTCTGAGTTACCGTGGTCAGCAAAGATAATTGCGCTACCGCCTTTTTCAAGGATGGCGTCAACAACTTTACCTAAGTTTTCATCCACTGCTTCAATCGCTTTGATTGTTGGTTCTAACATTCCTGAGTGTCCAACCATATCTGGGTTTGCGAAGTTTAAGATGATGGCATCATTTTCATCATTGATGATTGAGTTGTATAATGCATCTCCTACTTCATAAGCACTCATTTCTGGTTTCAAGTCGTAAGTTGCAACCTTTGGAGAAGGAATTAAAATACGGTTTTCGCCAGGGAATTCTTCGTTACGTCCACCATTCATGAAGAATGTTACGTGTGGATATTTTTCAGTTTCGGCAATACGTAATTGTGCAAGCCCTGCTTTAGATAACACTTCACCAAGAACGTTTTTCATTGGGATTGGTGGGAATGCAACTTCTGCGTCCACGCTTGGGTTATATAAAGTCATTGTCACAAATTTAACGTTTGTAGCACGTGCGCCACGGTCAAAGTTTGTCCACTCTTTATCAGTGAATGCATTTGATAATTGGATTGCACGGTCAGGACGGAAGTTGAAGAAGATGATTGCATCGTTATCTTCTACTTTTGCCACTGGTTTGCCATCTTTAATGATTACTGATGGAATGACGAATTCATCTGTCACATCTTTAGCATAGCTATCAGCAATGACAGCTTGTGCGTTTTCAAATTGTGGGCCTTCGCTATGAGCGATTGCATCATAAGCTAATTTCACACGTTCCCAACGTTTGTCACGGTCCATTGCATAGTAACGACCTGAAACTGTTGCGATTTCACCAACGCCTACTTCAGCTAATTTGTCTTCTAAAGTTTTGATATAAGAAGGACCAGCTTTAGGGTCTACGTCACGTCCATCCATGAATGCATGAATGTACACTTTGTCGATTCCTTTTGCTTTAGCTGTTTCCACTAATGCTAATAAATGGTTGATGTGGCTGTGTACCCCACCATCAGATAATAATCCGAATAAGTGTAATGCAGAGCCATTTTCTTTTACGTGGTTAAATGCACCGTTTAAAGCTGGGTTTGATTCAAATTCACCATCTAAAATCGCTTTGTCGATACGAGTTAAGCTTTGGTAAACGATACGTCCAGCACCGATGTTTGTATGACCTACTTCTGAGTTCCCCATTTGGCCATCTGGTAGACCTACATCTAATCCAGAAGCTTTTAATGTTGTATGAGGGAATTCGTTATAATAACGATCAAAATTTGGTTTTTTTGCTTGTGCAACGGCATTACCTTCAACTTCTGGTCTCCATCCGAAACCATCTAAGATAATGATTGCAACTGGTGATTTTGCCATTATTTTACTGCCTCCAATAAAGCTAAGAATGAATCTGGTTGTAAGCTTGCTCCACCTACAAGAGCTCCGTCCACATCTGGACAAGCCATGTATTCAGCAATGTTTTCTGGTTTTACAGATCCACCGTATTGAACGCGAACTTTGTCAGCAACTTCTTGACCGAAGTCAGCTGCTACAACGTCACGAACAACTTTACACATTTTTTGAGCGTCATCTTGTGATGCTGATTTACCAGTTCCGATAGCCCAGATTGGTTCATAAGCAATCACTAATGATGATACTTGCTCGTTTGATAAACCTTTCAATGCTGCAGAAACTTGTCCGCCTACGAATTCAGAAGCTTTTCCTGCTTCGTAAGTTTCTAAAGTTTCACCACAACAAATGATTGGTGTTAAACCGTTTCTGAAAATAGCATGTGCTTTTTTGTTGATATCTTCGTCAGTTTCGTGGAAATACTCACGACGTTCTGAGTGGCCGATAACTACGTAGTGCACGCCCATTTCAGCTAATACTTTAGGTGAAGTTTCACCAGTGAAAGCACCAGCATCTTCGAAATAGCAGTTTTCAGCAGCTACTTTTAATTCTGATCCTTTCGCATATTCTAATAAAGTTACTAAGTCAACTGCAGGAGCAGCAATAGCACTTTCTACGCGTTCGCCTGAAGGTAATTTACCAACAACAGCTTCCACAAAAGCTTGAGTTTCTTTTGGGTTTTTGTTCATTTTCCAGTTTCCGGCAATAATTGGTTTACGCATATACACAACATCTCCTTTTAAATGTTTAAAATTATTTATCACTGATAGCAGCAACACCTGGTAGTTCTTTACCTTCTAGATATTCTAGAGAAGCTCCACCACCTGTTGAAATGTGAGTGAATTTGTCAGCGTAGCCTAGTGAGATTGCAGCAGCAGCTGAGTCCCCACCACCGATGATTGTAGTTGCGTCTTTTAGGTTAGCGATAGCTTCACATACACCGATAGTTCCTTTAGCAAAGTTTGGTAATTCGAATACACCCATTGGTCCATTCCATACAACAGTTTTTGCATCTTTTAAGTAGCTTGCAAATAATTCAACTGTCTTAGGTCCGATATCTAAACCTTCTTGGTCAGCTGGGATAGCATCTGAAGCAACAATTGTAGCTACTGCATCGTTAGAGAATTCTTTAGCAACAACGTTATCGATTGGTAATACTAATTTGTCGCCAGCTTTTTCCATAATTTCTTTTGCTAATTCAACGCGGTCTAATTCTAATAATGAAAGACCAACTTCTCGTCCCATTGCTTTGAAGAATGTGTAAGCCATTCCTCCACCGATAAGAACTTTATCAGCTTTGTCTAATAAGCTGTTGATAACACCGATCTTGTCTGAAACTTTCGCTCCACCTAAGATTGCCACGAATGGACGTTCTGGGTTATCAACTGCACCGCCGATGAACTTGATTTCTTTTTCCATCAAGAATCCAGCAGCTGATTCTAATTGGCTAGCAATACCAACGTTTGAAGCATGCGCACGGTGAGCTGTACCGAATGCATCGTTAACGAATAAGTCACCTAAAGAAGCCCAATATTTACCTAATTCAGGGTCGTTTTTAGATTCTTTCTTGCCATCTAAATCTTCGAAACGAGTATTTTCGAATAATAAAACATCGCCTTCGTTAAGCGCATTAATAGCAGCTTCTAACTTTTCTCCACGAGTTTCTGGAACGAAAGTCACTGGTTTTCCTAATAACTCAGATAAGCGTTCTGCAACTGGACGTAAGCTCAATTTAGCTTTGTCTTCTTCAGATTTCACTTTACCTAAGTGAGAGAATAAAATCACTTTAGCGTTGTGATCGATTAAGTATTTGATAGTTGGCAATGCTTGAACGATACGGTTATCGTCTGTAATCACGCCATCTTTCAAAGGAACGTTAAAGTCCACACGAACTAAAACTTTCTTTCCTTCAACTTGTAAGTCTGTAACGATTTTTTTAGCCATAAAATAGCCTCCTACATTTTTATTTGGAGCGAGTGCATTACTCACATTATGAAAACAGGGCGAGGAAGCGAATGCTTCCATCGCCCTGAGAAAATAGATACGATTAGCTAAATCTATAGTTTAAATTATAGTTTTGCGAAGTATTGTAAAGTACGAACTAATTGTGCAGTGTATGACATTTCGTTATCGTACCAAGCAACAGTTTTAACTAATTGTTTGTCGCCTACAGTCATTACTTTAGTTTGAGTAGCATCAAATAATGAACCATAAGTGATACCTACGATATCAGAAGATACGATTGGATCTTCAGTGTATCCGTAAGATTCGTTAGCTAATTCTTTCATAGCTGCGTTGATTTCTTCAGCAGTAACTGGTTTTTCTAAAACTGTTACTAATTCAGTTAATGAACCTGTTGGAACAGGAACACGTTGAGCAGCTCCATCTAATTTTCCGTTTAATTCTGGGATTACTAATCCGATAGCTTTAGCAGCACCAGTTGTGTTAGGAACGATGTTAACTGCTGCAGCACGAGCACGACGTAAGTCACCTTTAGCGTGAGGTGCGTCTAATGTGTTTTGGTCACCTGTGTAACCGTGGATTGTTGTCATTAAACCTTCAACGATACCGAATTTATCGTTTAATGCTTTAGCCATTGGAGCTAAGCAGTTTGTAGTACATGAAGCACCAGAGATAACAGTTTCTTTACCTGTTAAAATGTTGTGGTTTGTGTTGAATACAACTGTAGGAACGTCATTTCCACCAGGAGCAGAGATAACAACGCGTTTAGCGCCACCTTTTAAGTGTAATTCAGCTTTTTCTTTAGAAGTGAAGAAACCAGTACATTCTAATACGATATCAACGCCTAGTTCACCCCATGGTAATTCTTCAGGATTACGGTTAGCAAGTACTTTAACTTCTTTACCGTTAACGCGGAAAGCTCCATCTAACACTTCAACTTCACCGTTGAAACGTCCTTGAGTTGAATCATATTTTAACAAGTGAGCTAATTGCTTAGCGTCTGTTAAGTCATTGATTGCAACAACTTCTAATCCTTCCACATCTTGAATACGACGGAATGCTAAACGACCGATACGTCCGAAACCGTTAATACCAACTTTAACTGTCATATAGTTTTTCCTCCTAGGAATTTTTTATTTTTATTTTTTGCGGGTTGCCCCGTTCAAAACCAACTCTGATGTCTCCTTGTCGATCACAAACCAAGTGCGATCCACTGGAGCTAATTTGGCATATGCTTTTAAAGCAGGTGCCTTCTCTGCGCCTTCCACAACGGCAATCGAATGTGGAATCGTAGATAAATCACTAAGATGCAGCCCTACTCGTGGGATTTTTAACACCACATTTCCTTCTGCATCGAAGAAACAACCGAACGCTTCGCCAATTGCTTTCTTCTCTTTTAACGTAGCCATTTGTTCTTGCGTGAGGCCACGTCTCTCTCCCATTATAATAGCACTTCCAACGCTATATAACAAACACTCCGCCTTTTTCATGAGACCTATCGTCTTTGCGACTGAAGGTTCTTGCATTAACGGTGCATATGTCGCCTGTTGGACATGTTCTGGAACGAATAACGCTTCATGACGAGCGCCAATTCCAGTCGCCATTTTCTCACTGACATTATTGGCTTGAATCACCATCGATCCAAACATTCCTCCTCTTGCAGGAACAATCGTTAAGTCTCGGTTCACTGAAATGTCTTTTGTGAATCCTTCGCTGACACGGACCATCGTTTGGCCCCCAGTGATGGCGATAATGGAAGTTCCAAGCGGTAAAAGGACATCCATAATCTCTTGTACCAACTCAGATGTTTTCGCCGAATCATCCACAACTTTTACATATTGAACGCCTAAGGTTTTAGCCACCTTATGTTCCACCAGACTCATCTGGATAAAGTTGTTTTTCAAATCATCCGACCGTTCTAATATAAATTCGCCAACTTCCGTGAGTCGCATTCCTGACCCTTGTACTTCAATCAGGTCTAAAGCTTTCATATCCTCACATTCATTACGTAGTGTGCGTTCGGACATCTGAACCACTTTTGCAAGAGCTCTTCGTCCAATCGGTTGATACGTTGCGATGGCTTGTAAAATACGGAATCGCGTTTGAAGAGCGACTCTGCTTTCTGGAACTAATAAATGAGATAGATTAAGATAATTCATCGAAACCTTCCTCCAATCGTTTCCAGATAGGGTCGTATATCGTCCCGCTTATTTCCAGTATCTTTGAATCCATATTTCTGAACACATTTATATTTTAACACAAAATAGCAGAAATGCAACCGTGCTCAGATTACAATTTGGTTAAGATTTACGAATATTCGGGACTCAATCCGTCCCTACATTTTCTCCAAGCTGTTGAGACCACGGTTTCTGCTCCTCCATTTCAAAAGAAACATCGAACCAAACTCCCATTTTTTGAGCAATTTCTTCTAATAGTAGAAATGAAATATTTTGACGTCCTCTTTCCAACCGTGAATAGTGAGAGGCCGACATCCCAATCTTTTTGGCAAACTGATTTTGCGATAAACCTGTTTTCAATCTGAATTCTGTCATTCTAAGCCCGATTTTATGATTCGCATATTCTCTCATTAAATCTTTTTCAAACTCTGGATACGTCGATTTTAATTGATCTAAACGTTTTAATAAATAATTTCTCAAATTCTGTCCCCACCCTTTCTTTACCTTCTGGGATGAGCAATATTTCTTTCCCGTCGTCATCTACTACTCCCCATCTCTCCCAAACAGCATCCGTTACCCCTTCTTTATCTAGAAGAAGCATGATAGCCGCATATCTCACCATAACTGGATAGGATAACTCATCCAAAATATCAATTTGTTTTTCATCCAAATCCGCAACTCTTCTCATTGCAACTCCTCCTTCTAACATGAAAATACCATATTTGGGTATGTCCATATATGGTATATTTTGCTATCATCGTATACTTTTTTGCTCTCTTTAGAACCCAATCGAATGATACTATTTCTTCTATTCCATTGTTAGACTTGCCCAAAACTTGCACCACTCCTTAAAATTAGATACACTTAGAAAAGAACGTCGCCTTAGTGTAGTGGATATCACATGAGATTCCGGTTCTCATAACAGGGGTTCGACTCCCCTAGGCGGCTTATACATACTCCACGCTACAAACATTGTTTTGTAGCGTTTTTTATGTACAAAAAAAGCAGAACTTGAACTAAATTCAAGCTCTGCTTCGTAAGCGGTTGCTTCAACTTTCTTCCCTAAAAGTGAAGAATATAATTTTTATGCGAATTTTGAGAAATCCCAAATATCTGTCGCTAATCCTTCGTAAAATTCAGGTTCGTGACACACCATTAATATACTTCCTTTATATTCTTGCAATGCACGTTTCAGCTCATCTTTGGCATCTACATCCAAGTGGTTGGTTGGTTCATCGAGCACGAGCACGTTTGACTCTTCATTCATCAATTTACAGAAGCGAACTTTTGCTTGCTCTCCCCCACTTAGCACTTGTACTTGACTCTCGATATGTTTACTTGTTAATCCGCAACGAGCGAGCGCTGCACGTACTTCTGGTTGTGTCATGGATGGGAATGTATCCCAGATTTCTTCTAAGGCTGTCTTACGGTTTCCTTTTGGCGTTTCTTGTTCGAAATATCCAAGGTCGATATAGTCGCCACGCGTTACTTTTCCGTTCAATGGCTTAATAATCCCTAACAAGCTCTTGAGTAGCGTCGTTTTCCCGATACCATTCGCACCAACGATGGCAATCTTTTGGCCGCGTTCCATTTCAAGATTCACATGTCCTGTTAATGGACGGTCGTATCCAATCACTAAATCTTCGGCTTGGAAAATGTAACGACCAGGAGCTCTAGAAGTCTTGAAGTCAAATTTTGGTTTTGGCTTCTCACTGGCTAATTCGATGACTTCCATCTTATCCAGTTGCTTCTGACGAGACATCGCCATATTACGTGTTGCCACACGCGCCTTATTACGGTTTACGAAGTCCTTCAAGTCGGCAATCTCTTTTTGTTGACGGTTGTACGCCGCTTCTAGTTGAGATTTCTTCATCGCATACACTTCTTGGAACTGATCATAGTCCCCAACATAACGGTTCAACTCTTGATTGTCCATATGGTAAATCAAGTTGACGACGCTGTTTAAGAATGGAATATCATGCGAAATCAGAATAAATGCATTTTCGTATTCTTGTAAGTAGCGTTTCAACCATTCGATATGCTCTGCGTCCAAGTAGTTTGTCGGCTCGTCGAGTAATAAAATATCTGGTTTTTCTAATAATAGTTTTGCAAGTAACACTTTTGTACGTTGCCCACCACTGAGTTCACTTACGTCGCTATCCATCCCAAATGCTGCAACGCCTAATGCACGCGCTACTTCATCGATTTTGGCATCAAGAATATAGAAGTCGTGGCTATCTAATCGCTCTTGCAACTCGCCTACTTCTTCCAGCATTGCGTTCATTTCGTCTTCGTTTGCTTCTCCCATCGCCATATACAATTCATTGATACGCGCTTCAGCCACAAATAAATCGTCGAAGGCTTTTTGAAGAACACTGCGAACCGTCATTCCTGGTTCAAGGACGGTATGTTGGTCCAAGTATCCCACCTTTACATTTTTAGACCACTCGATTTTCCCTTCGTCGGGTTGTAATTGACCTGTCACGATATTCATGAAGGTTGATTTCCCTTCACCGTTTGCTCCAACGAGTCCGATATGTTCCCCTTTTAATAGACGGAAGCTCACATCATTGAAGATGGCTCTTTCGCCGAAGCCGTGTGTTAATTTTTCTACATTTAAAATACTCATCAACGTTCTCCTTAAGTTTTCTCTGGGTCATTGTATCATAGTTTGCGATAAATTCAAAAAAGCAAAAAAAATACGGAGCAAGAAACGAATTCCAACTCCGCATTTTTCTACTATTTAAATTGTGCTTTGTATAACGCCGCATACGCACCGTTTTGTGCGAGCAATTCTTCATGCGTGCCGTCTTCTGTCAGTCCATCTTCTGTAACAACAATAATACGGTCTGCATTTTTAATCGTAGCAAGGCGGTGAGCAATAATAAAGGTCGTTCTACCTTCTGCCAACTCGTCAAACGATTGTTGAATAAACTTCTCGGTTTGCGTATCGAGCGCACTCGTTGCTTCGTCCAAGATTAAAATAGAAGGATTCTTCAAGAAAATACGAGCAATTGAGAGGCGTTGTTTTTGTCCGCCTGACAATTTCACACCGCGTTCTCCGATATGCGTATCCACGCCATCTTCTAAATCTTCAATGACTTCTTTCAGTTTCGCTTGCTCGATGGCACGATCTACTTCCTCGTCTGTCGCATCGAGTCGTCCGTACAATACATTTTCACGAATCGTTCCATTAAAGAGGAACACATCTTGTTGCACAATCCCAATTTGACGGCGCAGAGATTGTAAGGTGAAACGGTTGATGTTGGTTCCATCAATCAGAATTTCCCCTTCTTTTAAATCATAGAAACGAGGCAATAAGTTCACGAGCGTTGTTTTCCCAACTCCACTTGGTCCAACAAAGGCAACGGTTTGCCCTGGTTCCACCGTCAAGTTGATATGTTCCAACACCTTCTTATCTTCTTCGTATCCGAATCCGACATTTTTATATTCCACACGTCCTTCAAACGCTGGAGCCGGAATCGCATCGGGTGCGTCTTCAATATCGATTTCGACATTCATTAATTCTTTGAAACGACGGAATCCCGCGAACCCTTTTGGATACAATTCAATCATCGAGTTCATCTTATTAATCGGTCCTACGAATACATTGGACAGCAAGATGTAGCCGACTAATTCTCCCGCTGTTAGATCACCAAGGACCGTGAAGTACGCTCCTACGATTAAGCTGAAGAGATTAATACTGCGCATTAATAAGTAGTTGAAACTACTGCTTGTCCCCATCGTACGATAGAACGCGATTTTATTCGAGCGATACTCTTGAATGAGTTCTTCGAAGAGTTGTTGCTCATGACTTTCGTTTGCAAATGCCTTTACCACACGCATACCGCTCAGTACATTTTCTAGTCCTGCCGTATAGTTGGCTAACCCCTTGTAGATGTTTCGATTGATACGAGACATGCGACGATTAAATACTGCCAGTGCCACTGCAATAATCGGAACGAAGAAAATCGTCAATAGCGCAAGCGTTGGATGCACTTGATACATCAACAAAAACGAACCTATTAACGTCATCACGGCAATAAAGAATTCTTCAGGTCCATGGTGCGCCAATTCGCTAATGTCGAATAAATCACTCGACAAGCGGCTCATCAATTCCCCGATTTTCATATTGTCAAAAAACGAGAAGGATTGTTTTTGAATCTTCGCGAATAACTCACGACGCATATCGGTTTCAATGTTAATCCCTAAAATATGCCCCATGTAAACCACGATAAAGTTCAAAGTTGTCGAGAAGGCATACAGCGCAAGTAGCCCTGCTCCCACGAGTATAATTTGTTGTAAGTTTTGAGACGGCACGATGTTATCGATGACACTTCTCACCATTACTGGAAAGGCAAGTTCGAGAATGGCCACGATGACCGCACAGGTAAAATCGAGTAAGAATAATTTTTTATACGGTTTGTAATAATGAATAAAATCTTTAATCACGACTTCTCTCCTTTCGCATAATGTAATGTGCTCCAGTCTTTTGTCTTATAGACGATATGTCCATAAAGAACCGTTAACGCGTTTGATAATAACATGGCAATCCATACACCGGTTGCCCCGAGTGCTGTAAAGGCTCCAAGCACCCAAATAATTGGCAGGCGTAATACCCATAAACGTCCAACTGACATATTCATCGAGTATTTCGTCACGCCACATCCTTGGAAGAATCCATTGTATGCCGAGAACATTCCCATAAAGAAAATGATAAAGGCGGTATAGTTCAAATACTCAACGGCATTTGCCCAAAGAACGGCATCGCTTCTATCTTTAATGAAGACTCCAAGAATCGGAGACTGGAAAAAGAAGACGATGATACAGCCAACTGTTGAAATCATGAGCACCCATAGTAGCGCTCGTCTAAAGATGGCATGCGCACGGTCATAAAGCCCCGCACCCATGTTTTGCCCGATGATGGCTGTTAACGCCGCACCGATTCCCATCTGTGGTTGCGTTAGTAAATCCGAAATACGGTTTACCATCGAATACGCAGCGAGTACCGACGTTCCATATGACTGAATCAATCCATTTAAGACGGTGAAACCTAACGCCGCCCCACCATACCCGAAGGCAGATGGCCATGCGACTTTAAGAATTTCTTTCATCACTTCTTTGTCAATTTTGACATGTCTTAAGTAGATTTGAATATCTGACTCCTTGCGAACGGCACGAATGGCAAGCGCTAATAAGAGTACTTTTGCAATAACAGTCGCCCATCCTGCCCCCTCAATTCCCCAGTTCAACCCAGTGAGGCCGACAAAAGGAATCGTCGCAAAAATGAAGATTGGATCTAGAATAACGTTAGCAATCGAAGAAGCCGCACTGATCATCGTAATCGTACGCGTTCTCCCTTGCGCATTTAGCAAGGACTGATAGCCAAAGTAACAGAAATCAAAGAACAACCCAACAAAGTTAATCTTCAAGTATGCCACGGATTTTGCCAAGAAGGTGCCCTCTGCTCCCATCATTTTCACGAATAATGGTGCAAGGAAATATCCAAGCACAGAAAGCACAAACCCAAAGAAATACGTTAACACCATCGCATTCCCTGCATAACGCTTCGCATCTCTATATTTTCCTGCTCCAAAATACTGAGCAATAAGCGCCGTCGCTCCGACACTAATCCCCATTCCAAGCGAAATAAATAAGAAATTCAGCGGCCAAATAAACGCGGTTGCCGCAAAGTCTTCTGCAGAAAGTTGCGCCACATATAACCCGTCTGTCAAATTGTATAAAGTTCGAATTAAATTATTAATCATTAACGGAGTCGCAATCGTTAAAATCACCCGATTAATGTGCCCCGTCGTAATAAAATTTTGTTTTTCCAAAATAATCACCTGTTCTAGTATACATGATATCCCCACTGCTGTGAACACATACAGTGAACAAATCCACTTTTCTGCATTTCTCTAAGAGTATTTGAGCTCGCTTTTGGGACACGGGATGTCTTCATAATAGCTGTAATAGGGCACCGGTTCGAGCCGAAGTCTCTCACCTCTAAAACTCAAAGCGGGAGTAAGGAAAACCTCCTAACTCCCGCTAATTCGCTTTTAGCGCCATCCCCTATTACTGCTATTATAGAATCCCATGTCCCCTAGCGAGCCTCTGTGCATTCTTATAAGGTAGAAAAAGTGTCCCGCTCTGTCTCTCTTCACCAGATTTGGTGAATAAATAACTTCCTATTATTTTGCAAAACAAAATTTCACAGCACGTAATTTTAAGTAGCACCTTATTCTATTTCTAGCCCGTACGAAGCACACACAAACTTGCTTCCGTTCTCTCCGAGACAAAATTCCTAAATACCTTGTCCAAAGAAACAAAAAATGCGAATTTGAAATGTTAAGCACTCCCTAACATTTTTATACAAGCAGGTCTGAAGAATCATTTGGTCCATAGTAGCAACAATAGCGAGGGTAATCGATGCGAATTAGCAGTAGTTAGGAATTTATTCCTTACTACTGCTTTGAGGCTCGATAGGCAGTGAGACGAAAGGCTCACGCCGGTACAGCTATTGTAGCTACTATAGAGATCCAAATGATTCGTATAAGACCTGCGGTCTTATTAATAATTTATTTAAAATAAAAAGAGTTAGGCAGCAGCCTAACTCTTCCAAATTTCTCAAAATTATTTTTTAGTTTCTTTGAAGACAACGTGTTTACGTAATTTTGGAGAATATTTTTTTAATTCTAAACGCTCTGGATTGTTACGTTTGTTTTTGCTTGTTAAGTATAAACGTTCACCTGTTTCAGCACATTCTAATAAAATGTTGATACGCATGGATGACACCTCTCATTCAATTTATTTCATTAACTCATTGAGTTTCATACTGGTATATATTAACAAATGCAGTTCGCTTTGTCAATTCAGATTACCACGGATTTTTTGAAAAAATTATTCTTATAAAACTTTTTGAATCCAACCTTCTGGAGCCTCTACATCTCCGTATTGGATGCCCACTAATTCATCGTATAAACGACGTGTGACAGGACCTACTTCTGTTTCAGAATAGAACACATGGAAGTCGTCACCGTTTTGAATTCCACCTACTGGAGAAATTACTGCGGCTGTACCACAAGCTCCTGCTTCTGCGAAGATATCTAATTGGTCTACATATACATCGCCTTCTTTAACAGTCATGCCTAAACGGTGTTCTGCTAACCAAAGCAATGAGTATTTCGTAATACTTGGTAAGATTGATGGAGAGTAAGGTGTGATAAATTGGTTATCTTTAGTAATACCAAAGAAGTTCGCAGCCCCTACTTCTTCAATTTTTGTATGTGTCAATGGATCTAGGTAAATACAATCACTGAAATGACGTTCTTTCGCTTCTTTACCAGGAAGTAAGCTTGCCGCATAGTTCCCGCCGACTTTAGCAGCCCCTGTACCTACGTGTGCTGCACGGTCGTATTCAGAAACGATGAAGTTTGTTGGAGTTAAGCCACCTTTGAAGTATGCTCCTACTGGCATTACGAAGATTGAGAAAATATATTCTGTTGCAGGACGAACCGCTACATTGTTTCCTACCCCAATCATAAACGGACGGATATATAAGCTTCCGCCAGTTCCGTATGGTGGTAACCATTGTTCATTTGCTTTTACCACTTTTTTCACGGCTTCAATAAAGCGTTCTTCTGGAAATTCAGGCATGAGTAATCGACGGCATGAACGCGCCATACGAGCAGCGTTTTGGTCGACACGGAATAAGTTGATGCTACCATCTTTACAACGGTATGCTTTTAATCCTTCGAAACATTGTTGTCCGTAATGAAGTGCTGTTGCCGCTTCGTCTACTTTTAAGACATTATCTTCAATCAATGCACCTTCGTCCCACTCGCCATCTTTGTAATAGCTGATGAAACGTAAGTCTGTTTTAATGTAATCGAATCCTAAATTATTCCAATCTAAATTTACTGTGTTTGTCATATAAACCCTACTTTCCGAGATTACTCTACTGATTTAAATTCCCCAGTGGTACTATCCATCTCTTCTAACTTTTTATCACTGGCATGATAGCGGAAGAACCCATAAATGGAGGTGTTCGAATTCTCTACATGACGTACTTGTACGTCAACCGAGTCATTCGTCTGTGCCTGAATGATAATCTCATAGTTCTCACCTAAAACTACATTTTTGCGTTTTTCAATTTCTGCAATGGCCTCACGCGCTAAATTATTCGCATTACGTGTCGTAGCGCTTGTTGTTTCTTGTGCAGCCGTTGTAGATTGAGCTGTAGTAGACTCACTAGATTCAGCGTTATTTTTAGAAATTTGAACGACTGGAGCCGAGTTATTGGCTGTTTGCTCTGGTCTGCGAGAGCAAGCCATCAATGCTAGTACGATAACGGCAATTCCTAATCCTTTTATGACTTTGCGATTCATTCATTCACCACCTTCTTTATTTTATCTATTCTATCACAATTTTTATAAAAAGTATTTTATCCCATGAATTTGTAATGATAATGAAAAATTTTATATAAATTTGGTTCTTTTCATTTCAAAAATAAAAAAACTCTAATGCAACACGAGTCACACTAGAGTTTCTTCAATTATTTAGCTAATTTTTCTTTGATTTCTTCGACATAGTTATAAACCATGTGCCCTGCTTGTCCGCCATCCCCAACAGCTGTTGTGATTTGACGTAATGTTTTTTGACGAACATCGCCGACAGCAAAAATTCCAGGAATAGAAGTTTCCATTTGCTCGTTTGTCACGATCCAACCTTCAGCATCTGTGATGTTTAAGTCTTTGAATGGATCAGAAACTGGTAAAAGTCCCACATAGATGAAGACACCATCCGCATCATGCGTTGTCACTTCGCCAGTATTCACATCTTTTACGCGAACGCCTGTGATCTTAGAACCGTCTCCAACGAATTCTTCAACGACTGAATTCCATAAGAAGTCGATTTTTTCGTTAGCAAATGCGCGGTCTTGCAATACTTTTTGCGCACGCAATTGGTCACGACGGTGAACAATCGTTACGCTCTTCCCGAATTGTGTTAAATACGTTCCTTCTTCAACGGCTGAGTCTCCTCCACCGATGACGAAGATTTTCTTGTCTTTGAAGAATGCTCCATCACAAACTGCACAGTAAGAAACACCACGTCCAGCGTACTCTTCTTCCCCTGGCACTTCTAATTTACGGTGATATGAACCAGTCGCAACCACAACTGCATAAGCGTAATAAGTTTTCTTCCCTGCAGTAATCACTTTAAGGTCGCCTTCTAATTCAATTTTAGAAACTTGGCCATAAGCGTATTCTGCACCGAATTGCATCGCACCTTTATACATATTGTCGGCTAATTCTGGCCCAGAAATCGTTGGGAATCCTGGATAGTTTTCAACATCTGAAGTATTTAATAACTCTCCACCAGGAACACCTTTTTCGAGGATTAATGTTTTTAAATTTGCACGAGAAGTATAAAGCGCTGCGGTCATCCCACCAGGGCCACTTCCGATAATGACTACATCATAAATTGTTCTTTCTTCCATCAGAGATTCTCCTTTTGTATAAACTAAGAGCGCTGAGACATAGTCCAACGCTCCTCTTCATTTTTAAGTGTAAGATACTCCCTTTAAAACGGCAACTTTATTGCTCATCCAAAGTTCCTTCGAGTTTTTTACCTAATTCAATCACGTATTGTTTTAGGCTATCTTTGATTTCTGGATGTTCCAAACCGAATTCAATACTTGTCTTCATGAATCCAAACTTGTCACCCACATCGAAACGCTCACCCTTGAATTGTTTTGCAAACACTCTTTGTGTAAGGTTCAATGTATCAATGGCATCTGTTAATTGAATTTCGCCACCCGCACCTGGTTCTTGTTTTTCTAAGATTTCAAAGATTTCAGGAGTTAATAAATAACGACCAATAATCGCTAAGTTACTTGGCGCATCTTCTGGTTTTGGTTTTTCTACGAAACGACGTACATTATATAATCCCTCTTCCACTTGGCTTTCAGGATCGATAATTCCGTATTTATACGTTTCTTCATGAGGAACTTCCATTACAGCGATATTTGACGCATGTGTTTTTTCGTAACCTTCAATCAATTGTTTTGTTAAAGGTACTTCATCACGCATAATATCGTCCCCAAGCATAATCACGAATGGCTCGCCACCCACGAATGCTTTGGCTTGAAGAACCGCGTCCCCTAATCCTTTTGGATAAGATTGACGCACAAAGTATAAGTTAATTCCTGTTGTTTCTTGAACGAGTTCTAATAACTCTGTCTTTCCTTTGGCTTCAAGGTTTGATTCTAATTCGATGTTTGAGTCGAAATGGTCTTCGATTGGACGTTTGCTCTTACCAGTAACGATTAAGATATCCTCGATTCCTGATGCTAGAGCTTCCTCAACGATATATTGAATCGTTGGTTTGTCTACGATTGGCAGCATTTCTTTGGCCATCGCTTTTGTTGCTGGAAGGAAACGAGTTCCAAGTCCTGCTGCTGGAATAACGGCTTTTCTTACTTTTGTCATGTGTCTTCCTCCGTTTTGGTTTATTGGTGTTCTTTAATCGATGCTTCGGATTTAAATTCACGACCCATTAGGCGTTGAATCTCTTCGCGAACATCATGTCCTTTATATAAAACATTGTAAACAGCAGTTGTAATTGGCATTTCGATATTCTTCTCTTGTGCCAAAGCGTAGACGGCTTTACACGTTTCTACCCCTTCTACAACCATTCCCATATTTTCCAAAATCGTTGGAAGCGGAACGCCTTTCCCGATTTGGTCCCCACATCTCCAGTTACGAGAATGAATACTCGTACATGTTACGATTAAATCGCCCACACCACTAAGTCCAATAAAAGTCAGTGGATCTGCTCCAAAAGCAATTCCTAGACGACTAATTTCTGATAATCCTCTTGTCATTAACGCAGCCTTTGCATTGTCCCCATAGCCTAAACCATGAAGAGCCCCTGCTCCAACCGCGATAACATTTTTTAGTGCAGCTCCCATTTCCACTCCGACACAGTCTGTATTCGTATAAACACGGAAGAAGGAATTACTGAAAAGAGTTTGCACATATTTAGCAGATTCCAAGTTTTCGCATGCTGCAGTGATGGTTGTGATGTCACGACGCGCCACTTCTTCGGCATGACTTGGTCCAGATAACACCACGATATCTTCGTAGCTGTCACGGTCCAACTCTTCTGCTAAAATTTCTGAAATCCTTTTATACGTCTCTTGTTCTAACCCTTTACTTGCGTGAATAATCATCGGTTTGTTTTCAAGCAATCCATTTAATTGTTTGGCTACTAAACGAATGACTTTTGTTGGGAGTACGAATAAGACCGCATCCACACCCTTCACGGCTTCGGCTAAATCTAAATAGCCTCGAATTGCTGGATCTAGAAAGACTCCAGGAAGGTAATGTTCATTCGTATGACGCTCATTAATTTCTTGAATTTGAGCTTCGTTATTTCCCCATAAGCGAGCTTCATGATGGTTTTCTGCGAGCACCATTGCCAGTGCTGTCCCCCATGAACCTGCTCCTAAAATAGCTACTTTTGTCATAGTTGTTCTCCTTTACGCTTTTCCAAACAATACTGGAGATTGTGGATCGTCAATCGATACATAATCTGGCACGGCTGGAACTCTACGTCTTCTCACCACGATAATAGCGATGCCTAATAAGAATAACACAATTGAGACTAATTGCGAAATTCGGATAATACCAAACATCCAGAGGCTATCTGTACGCATTCCTTCAATAAAGAAGCGCCCAAATGAATACCATAATAAGTATCCTGACATGATTTCTCCGACTTTTACGCCTTTACGTCTGCGTAAGTAGAATAAAATTAATACGCCGACAAAAGACCAAAGTGATTCATATAAGAAAGTTGGATGGTAATAAACACCATCGATATGCATTTGTTCAATAATGAAGTTTGGTAAATGCAAGCCTTCTAAAAAGGCACGTGTTACGACTTCTCCGTGTGCTTCTTGGTTGGTGAAGTTTCCCCAACGTCCAATCGCTTGTGCGAGTAAAACGACAGGTGCCAAGATGTCTAAGAGTAATGCAAACGATACTTTTTCTTTTTTCGCAAACCAGTAGACAGTTGCTGCACCGGCAATGACACCACCGTAGATGGCTATTCCTCCATGCCAAATTTGGATGATTTCACCAGGATTTGCTAAGTAGTACTGCCATTCAAATAGAATATAGTACAATCGCGCACCCACGAATCCAAGAGGCACAGCCCAAAATACTAAATCGATGATAAATTCTTTACGGTATCCTTTACGAGTGGCTTCTTTATCCGCCAATGTTGTTGCTAAATAAATTGCAAAAGCAATAATAATCCCATACCAACGCACTTGTAATCCACCGATTTCAAACGCAATCGGATTAATGGCCGAAACCATTTCTAAAACATTCATGTAACTAACCTCTAAACTTCTTTATTTTCTGCAATTAATTGTGTTAAACGATTCGTGAAGCTTTCTGTTGCATCGAATCCCATTTTCTTCGCACGGAAATTCATACATGCCACTTCTAAGATAATCGAAACGTTACGACCAGTCTTCACTGGGATGCGGATTTTCGGAACCTCAACACCCAACAATTCAACATTTTCCATATATCCACCTAAACGGTCATATCTCTTATCAGGTGTCCAGTTTTCAAGATGAACCACTAAATCGACTTGTTTTTGATCCAGAATTGCCCCTGCACCAAAGAGCGTCATCACATCCACAATACCAACACCGCGGATTTCGATTAAGTTGTTCAAGATTTCTGGTGCTTCCCCGATTAATGTTAATTCATCGTATTGATACAACTCTACTCGGTCATCCGCAACAAGACGGTGTCCTTTTTGCACAAGCTCTAACGCAGTTTCAGATTTACCGACGCCACTTTCACCTGTAATCAACAGACCAATTCCGAATACATCGAGTAATACACCGTGTACCGAAGAACGCTCCGCCAATCTTCCTTCTAAGAAGTTTGTGACACTACTTGATACTTGTGTTGTCTTCGAAGTTGCTTGTAAAATTGGAATTTGCGCTTTTGCAGCAGCTTCCACTAATTCTTTTGGCGGTTCTAGTTTTCTTGAAATAATAAAACATGGTGTCTCTGGTTTACAAAGATGTTCCATCACTTCTAATCGAATCCCTTCATCCATGGATGCCACAAAAGAAGTTTCTGTACGACCTAATAACTGGATACGTTCTGCTGGATAGAAATTTAAAAATCCTGCTAATTCTAATCCCGGTCTTGAAATTTCACTTGTAACGATTGGACGGTCAAGATACTCCTCTCCATAAATTGGTTTTAAATGAATATTCTTGATTAATTCTCTAACCGTAACACTTTTCATATTATCCCTCATTTCTTTATACCCTTCTACTATACCATATTTGAGCGCTTTCTTGTATGCTTTTAGAATTTATTAAACTTCTGTTCATTCTGCCAAATAATCTAAAAAATATTTTTTTAAAAAAATTGAGCAACCTACTTGAATATTTTATAGGATTTTATATAATAGTCTAAGTTTCTGAATAGGAGGAAAAAACATGGTATTTTATTCATATGAATTTTTAAAAAGTAAAGTTCAACAAATTGATTATATTCAATTAGGACTGACACTTTTTGTCATTGTTATTTTAGCAATTGCCTTATATCGTTATTTTAAAAATAAACAAGACACAAAATTTCGCGAATTAGCATTAATCGCCGTCATCGGTATCTTAATTCTTGCTGGTTCTAAGATTGCTGACTTACAGTTTTCTAAAAATTCAGAAAATCAATATTCTGGAGCCCTTCGCTTCGTTGAAACGATCGCTCAAGATTTACATGTTAATAAAGAAGATGTCTATATTAATACTGAAGCCGCAAAGGATGGAGCCATCGTCAAAGTTGGCGATCAATTCTATCGAGTATTAACAGGAGATAGCCCGGAACATTACCTACTCGAAAAAATGGAATTGCAAAATCCAAAAGTTACGATTAAGGAGGCTGAATAAGTTGAACCTTTCATATATCGATGTCGCAATCAAACTTGCACTTGGACTATTATCATTAATTGTTGTAATCAACTACACTGGGAAAGGAAACCTCGCCCCTACATCTGCAAGTGACCAAATACAAAACTATGTACTCGGGGGAATTCTCGGGGGTGTGATTTATAATCCATCCATTACCATCTTACAATACTGCATCATCTTATTAATTTGGTTTGCGTTAGTACTAACCCTTCGCTGGGTAAAAACAAATAATCGTACAGTGAAGAAGATGCTTGACGGTGAACCTTTACAATTAATTAAACATGGGAAAATTGATGTTGAAAATGTGCGTTTAGCTGGTCTAACGGCTCAAGAAGTTGCTTTTAAATTACGTTCACAAGGAGTCTTCTCTATTCGCGATGTAAAAAGTGCCATCTTAGAACAAAACGGACAACTCATCTTGACAAAATTTGGTGAAGAAAATCCAAAATATCCAATCATTACAGATGGTGTCATTCAACAAAACATTTTAGAAGTCATCGACAAAACAGAAGATTGGGTTACTGAACAACTAGCTGCCCAAGATATTCAAGATGTTTCAGATGTATTCCTTGCAGAATACAATAACGGCCAATTAATGGTTGTGAAATACTAATTGAATCCAAACAAAAAAAAGCGACCAATTGGTCGCTTTTTTGTTTGGTCTATTAGTCAACTAGATTTTCAACAAAGCGTTGGAAAATCGTTAACAGAACGCTCACCACTAAGGTAATGAATGGACTCGCAAAAGTAAATCCAGGTCCTACAAACAATGATGTTAAGCTTAACATCATCGCATTTAACACAAAGCTAAAGCATCCAAACGTTACAATTGTGACTGGTAATGTTAAAAGGAATAAAATCGGTTTAACAAATAGGTTTAGTACCGCGAGAACGATACTTGCAACAAGCGCTGCTACCCAGTTCGTAACGTAAAATTGTGGTACAAACCACGCAATCACCAAGAACCCTAATGTGTTAATGGCAATCTTTTTAGTAATTGACACTAAAAATCACTCCAATCGTCGTCATCATCTTCCTCTACGCGGCGCGCCGTTTTACGCGGGCGAGAGCTTCCAGAAGTGTAATAGTAAGTATTTCTGCGTCTATTGTCACGATAATACCCAGTGCTTTCTTCTGGAATAATGATAGCAAGTAAGATGTAAAGGATGATAGGGAAACCTGAGAAACTACAAATAATAAACAGCACACGTACAATTGTTGGATCTACATCGAAGTATTCTGCAATACCGCCCATAACCCCACAAACAACTCTGTTCTTTCTTGAGCGTCTTAATTTTTTCATTTTGTTTATCCTTCTTTCTTGCTACTTGAATCTGATTGTAGCTGATTTACTTGTATATTTCCAGTTGTAGTTTCTGCGACTACTCTTGTCATTGAGTTTCGAGTTTTACGAATCAATGCACTTCTTTCTGCTAAATCCTTCGTTTGTCGAATCACTTCAAAGACTGTTTCATCAAAGTGAATCGAACCAAGTGACGTTTCAATTTCGGCTTCCAGTCCGACTTCTTCAGCAACTTCAATTTTAATATTTCCGTTTACTGTTTCAACGTCTACTTTTTTCGTTTCAGGATGTGCTACTGCTATTTTAATGTTTCCTGTCACCGCTTCTAGCTTCGTTCCTAAGAATTGACCATCGAGATGAATATTTCCGTTTACTGTTTCAGACACGATATCTTTGAATTCGAGGTGTTCATATTTAAGATTTCCGTTCACTGTTTCGGCTTCAAGGAGAACACCTTTGACATCTTTCAAACGAATATCTCCATTATCCACTTCGAAGTAGTAATCTTTTCCTTCTAATTCCTTCAAATGAATGGTTGTATTCAACCCTTTGATGGCTACATAATCATACACTTTTTGCGGAAGTGAAATCGTCCAGTCGCAATAGACGCGCTTGCTGACACTCTTGATGACAATCTTATCGTCGTCCACGCCAACCTTCACACGGTCACGAACAAATCCTTCCGCATCGAAGAACTCTTCGTCTTGCGCAGCCACGCGGCAATTTCCTTCAATCGTCATTGTGTTACCAGGAACAGTCTTCACACGAACAATTCCGTTGGCCACTTTGAAATCGAGAATACTCGCATCATCAATCACTTGATGGAAATGATACGGTACTTTTTTGCCGTTTTTGGCTTCTAAGTAAGGCATGTTCACTTCTGTATTTTGAATAACTGATCCCACCGCTGTCACAATTGAGTCTGCGAATTTTGCAGCCCATGAAGAGATATTTCCCGCTGTTCTACGAGTTTTATCTTCCCAGTCAGTGTCTTGCACTTTCTTCTTCGCTTTCTTAAAGCTTTCTTCCCATTCTTGTTTCTTTTCAGCTTTTACTTTTGCATCGGCTTGTTTCTTTTCTTGTAACAAACTCTTATATTGGTTATTTAATTGCTCCGCTTCTTCTTGCAGACGAACAAGTTCCATTTCTTCATCCACAGTTAACGAATCCAATTGCTCAGCCGTTCTGATTTCATCGATGCGGCGATCAATTTCCTTCGCGCGCTTCAACACCACTTGGATAGCATCATCTGTTTGGTCGCTTTTTGCAGAGAATTTAGTAAATGCACTTGCCACCCCTTCCATGACTGAGTCTAATTGGCTAGAAGTGGGTTGTTCTTTCGCACTTGCCTTCTCACCCATTTTTTCGAGTAAGACTACTGCTTCCTCTGCTGAAATAATTCCTTTGTCTACTAATTCTAAAATTCTATCTTTTTGATTCATTTTCGTTTCCCCCTTAAATCGGTTCGTTCTTGATTACATTCTTAGTGTACAAAACTTCACTGATGAAATCATAGGACCTAAGGTGGATTTTTCATCCAACCTTCTCTAAACCCAAAGTTGTATATCGTGTGTTTTATCTTTCCTCCCCCTACAAATTGATAATGACGTTCTAAGATTCCGTAGAATTCAACGGATTTTATACTTGCAGTAATGGGGAATTGTATTAAATGCGAAATAGAGAATGTAGGAATTTATTCCGTACATTCTCTTTGAGGCTTTAAAGGTGAGAGACCTTGGCTCGAACCGGTACCCCATTACAGCAATGTATAAATAAATCCTTAGGAATTCGAAGGAAACTTTCAACTAAAGTGTCCCTCTCCTTGCGCCATTACCAATTTGTTGTTACACTTTGGATACAGTAATTGTAGGAGTTGGAAAGTAATGACAAAAAAGGAAGTCCCCTTGAAATCGCATGAGCGACTCGATCGACTCGAAAAAGAAAATATCGATATCATTCAAAGTCGTGAGGTCTTCTCATTTTCGCTGGATGCCGTCCTTTTAGCCGACTTTGCCAATATCGCCGAGCGTAGAAAAGCTACAATCGTGGACCTTTGCTCTGGTAACGGTGCGGTGGCATTTCTACTCAGCCATAAAACGCAAAATCACATTATCGCAGTTGAAATCCAAGAACAGCTTTGGGACATGGCGATGCGTACGACCCAACTCAACAACTTAGAAGACCGCATCACGTTTATCAATCAGGATATTCGTCAGTTGAAAGGCATTATCCCGAAAGACTCGGTCGACTTTATTACGTGCAATCCGCCTTACTTCAAGGTGAAGGAAACCAATCAAACCAATTTGAAGGAAGCTTACACGATTGCCCGTCATGAAGTGCATTTGCCACTCGAAGACCTACTCGAGACGATTTCAGGGTTATTGAAGATGAAAGGAAAAGCCTATCTCGTGCATAGACCCGACCGTCTAACGGACATTTTAACCGAGGCAAGGCATCACCGTCTCGAAGCGAAACGCGTGCAATTTGTCTATCCAAAAGAAGGCAAAGAAAGCAACATCGTCCTCATCGAATTAATGAAGGACGGACTTCCTGGTGGACTCAAGGTATTGCCACCAATCACGGTTTTCGATGAGAATCAAGAATATACGCAGAAGATTAGAAGTATCCTCTGGGGGGACAACGCATGAGCCAGTTCTTTATGTACGTCCTTCTCTGCAAGGATCAAACCTTTTATACGGGCTATACGGTCGATTTGGAAAAACGAATCGCCACGCATAATGCTGGGAAAGGTGCTAAATATACAAGGGTGAGAACTCCTGTCACGCTGCTCTACGCTAAGGAATTTGCCACAAAGCAAGAAGCGATGAAGGCGGAAGCAGCATTCAAGAAATTCTCTCGCCCTAAAAAGGAAACATTTCTACAGACGATTGGCGCAACCGTCGACCGTCCTGTCATTATTTATTTAGAAGGAGAACAGCCTCATGAGACAACAGAGTTATCGGACTGAAGGTACAGGAAAACTATTCCTTGTCCCTACTCCGATTGGCAACTTAGAAGATATGACTTTCCGAGCGGTAAATACGCTTCGTGACGTAGATTTAATTCTTGCCGAAGATACACGTCATACGCAAAAGTTACTCAATCATTTTGAAATCGAGACTCCGCAAAAGAGTTTCCATGAACATAATACACAGGAGCGAATCCCACAAGTCATCGAGTGGTTGCAAGAAGGAAAAACCATCGCACAAGTAAGTGACGCCGGTACACCTTCCATTAGCGACCCAGGTTTTGAACTCGTACAAGCCTGCGTCGAAGTTGGTCTCCCAGTGATTCCTCTTCCAGGGGCGAATGCGGGAATTACGGCTCTTATCGCAAGCGGCCTCGTTCCTCAACCATTCTATTTCTATGGGTTCTTACCACGTAAAAAGAAAGAAAAAATTGCTGCACTTGAGCAATTACGCACGCATAGCGAGACTGTGATTTTATATGAATCTCCTTTCCGATTGAAAGATACGTTTTCGGCGATTCAAACCGTCTACGGCGAACAACAATCTGTCGTTTTATGCCGTGAGTTGACGAAGACATACGAAGAGTTTATTCGCGGAACAGCCGCAGAACTCGTAGCTCTTGTAAGTGAAGAAGAATTAAAAGGCGAATGTTGCATCTTGATTGGACATAAAAATCCAGACGAAGTGACCACTGCTCTTTCTGGCGCATTAGAAGAAAATACACCAGACGCTTCACTTTCGATTGCAGAACAAGTCGACTGGTTTATGGAACAGCAAAACCTTACGCAAAAAGATGCGATTAAAGCTGTCGCAAAACATCTAGGCCTTAAAAAGCAAGAAGTCTACAAGGAAATCCATGCATAATAATTTATCTGTTGATTATTTCAAATCCTTACGGATTTCTTCATAATAGCGGTAATGGGATAACGGTTCGAGCCGAAGTCTCTCACCTCCAAAGCCTCAAAAACGGGAGTAAGGAATACATTCCTAACTCCCGTTAATTCGTTTTGGCATCATTCCCCATTACTGCTATTATAGAATCCGTAAGATTTTCCATAATCAACAGAACATCAATTTTATAAGGATTTCCTCTCCGATAAAACAAAAAAATGACTCCCAAACTATGCTGCTTGGGAGTTTGTTTATACACCGATAAATTTAAATACATTGAAGGCGGTCATCAATACTAAAATCCCCATCAATCCTAGATAGAGTTTTTCAACGGCTTCATGCGTGAGTTTCGACTGGATTTTCGTTCCAATCCATCCACCGAGCACCGCAAAAATCGCAATCGCTAAAATCATGAGACTGACATTGTTGTATTTTTCAAAGTCACGAATGACGGTCCCCATCTTAATAATTTGGGCAAAGAAAATCATCAATATTGAATACGCAGCTGCGTCTTTGGCTTTCATCGAGAAGAAATAAACCAAAAGTGCAATATTCAGTGGTCCTCCGCCAATCCCTAGATAGACTGAAATGATACCGACTGTTAGCCCAATCGTCACAATCGCCACAAGATTCGTTACTTCTAGCGTGCGAATCCTTTCCTTATTGATTGTGAATAAAATAATCCCACCAATTAATAGAAATAAAATAACGGATTGTGTCGCACTGACTGCCTGACTGCCCCAACTATCTACGGCCTGAAGGAAAATCACGTCTCCAATTTTCCCACCAATAATCGACCCGAATGCCAATCCTAGTGCGATTTGTTTTTGGACATGAAATCCTTGCTTACTTCTTTTATAAATCGAAACAAGACACATCGTAAACACGGCCACAGTCGAGTACACACTAATCATGCTCGTGGCATCTATGCCAACGAAATCGAAGGCAGGTTTGATAATAATGCCACCACCTAAACCAGTAATCGCACCAATCATCGTTGCACATAACACGATAATACTATAAATAATAATATGCATTAGCGACCTCCAACATTACGGACACATCTAAACCCTAAATGGCTCGAGGTTGAGTCCCACAATGCGCCATTACGGGCGGCGACGCGATACCTATTGCAGTATGAGCAATGGCATAAGAAGGAGCCTCCACGAATGGCATATTCATATTCAAAATTAATCGGGCGAGAGGCGTCTTCTTCAATTTCTTCAAATGCAATTCCGCGATGATTACAGCACCATTCCCAGACATTTCCAATCATTTGATAGAGTCCGAATCCGTTTGGTTCAAAGCTCTTAACAGGTGCCGTTCCTAAAAAACCGTCTGCTTTCGTATTCGTATTTGGGAAATCCCCTTGCCAAGTATTGGCATGAAACTCTCCGTCTTCTTCGAGGTCATCTCCCCATGGAAATTGCGTGGTTGTCCCACCACGTGCTGCGTATTCCCATTGCGTTTCTGTCGGCAATTTCACCTTTGCCCAATCACAATAAGCTAGTGCATCCTGCAAAGATACGTGCACCACTGGATGGTCCATCACATCATCAATCGAAGACTCGGGCCCTGTTGGATGATTCCAACAAGCACCTGGCACTAGAAGCCACCAAGGTGAGCCTGATACATGTCCATACTCTGCTCTTTTTTCTGGCTCAACGAATAGGTGAAACACATAAGAATCTCCTATCGTTTCTGCCGTTGTGGTATAACCTGTCGCATCTATAAAAGCTTTAAACTCACGATTCGTCACGGTCGTATCCGCGATTTCAAACGCAAGCACCTTTTTCATGACTGGTGGTGCTTCATGGTCTTCGATAAAGCCTTGGCCATGAGCATCTCCCATTTGAAAGATGCCAGATTTTAAAGGCACAAAATTCATACTATCGACCTCTCTTTAGAGTGGCAACGATGCGTTCTAATGGTACTTGGCAAAGTTGTCCGTCTCTCACAAAGCCCTCTTCTCTGTCTTGTAAAATGCGAGCAAGTTTTGCTTTGAACTCGTTCACGAGAGAAGTGTACTTTGTTTCCGCAATTAAATTGCATTTTTCCTCTGGATCTTCTGTCATATGGAAGAGTTGATACTCGTCTTTGACAGGGAACCAAATAAATTTCCATTCATCTGTTAAAATATATTGGCTCGAATCCACACCTAGACTATGTTCACCGTGGAATTCGTTTCGCCAACCTGCAAACTCGCCAAATAATAATTGACGAACGCTCTTACCGTCTGTTTCGACTTTTTCACCTGTCGCTAATTCTACAAGTGAAGGGAAAACGTCCTGAATCTTCACTAATTGTGTGACACTCTTCTTCGTCCCCGCGATTAAGTTACCCGGATCGAAGATAAACGCTGGAATCTTAATACTTCCTTGGTAAGGATAACCCTTGCGGAATAAATAGTGTTCTCCGAGTTGATCCCCGTGGTCACTCACGAACCAGAAAATCGTATTTTCGAGTAAATCAAATTCCTCAACGGCTGTTAAGAAGCGACTTAATTGATTATCGATATGCGTAATTAAGCCGTAGTACGCAGCCAACATTCTCTTTTGTGCGTCCGCTGGAATTTTACCGCGCTTAGCATAAAGACTTGGAATCTTCTCTTCGAGTTCTTCCCAATTCCCAATATGCAAGTCCGATACGTCCCCTAATTTATCCATGTATAAATCATAGAAATACTTCGGCGGATTGAGCGGCGCATGCGGTTTTTCAAACGACATCTTCAAGAAGAACGGAACGCTTGGGTCACGTCTCTTCAAGAAACGAATGCTTTCACTCACAATCCAGTTGGTTGGGTGGTATTTTTCAGGAAGTTCAAAAGGACGGACATCCCATGAATTACAGTTCGCCCCATCATCGATAATATCTGCATCGCTGCCGAGTTCTTGTTTGATCCAATCCAAGTAATCGCTCGAATGTTCAAACGTTTCTCCGTATGCTTTATTGTATTTGCGGTCGACATGTAAGTAGCCATCGTGTAAGAGAACATGGTCAAATCCCATGCGCTTACGGCTTGGATACACATGCATTTTCCCGATACATTCTGTTTGATACCCTAAATCTTTGAATGTTTGAGGAAGTGTATTCGTGTAGTTCCATGGCACTTCATCTTCGTATCCCACTCTTCCGGATTTCTCTTGGTCCATCCCGGTTAAAAGAGCTGCTCTAGCAGGTACACAACTTGGCACTGGTGAGTAGGCATTTTCAAAGTTATATCCCATGCTGGCCATCATATCCATCGTTGGTGTCACCACTAAGTCATCACTACGGTTAATCGACAATGCATCTGCACGCATTTGGTCCACTACGATGAGGATGACGTTTGGTTTAGATTGTTTTTGATTCATACTGTTTCCCCCAAAAAAGATAAAACGATTTCATCTTTTATTATAACAAAAGAGCCCGTCCATGGACAGGCTCTTTTTAGCACTTTATTGGCTTTTTATATGACAATCTTGCTCTTTTCATGCGTTAATCTTCGCTATACAAGATTTCTGTACAAAACATACAACTTTCATCGTTTTCTCTACGTTTTCCATAATATAAATTGCAAATATGGAATCCTTGGTCGTAGATATTTTCTAAGTTGATGATGGATTGGCTTCTTTTTTTCTTTTTAGCCACTTTCTTCGTGTGCGTGTTTGGCTCTAACTCGTCTAAACGATCTTTCAAGTGACGATTTTCCATCGTTAAATTATGATTCTCTTCGATTACTTTTTGCAACTCTTCCGAAATCTGTTCGAGCTCATGTAGTTGCAACAACGTTTGTTTTGTTAACCGTTCGATTCGATCATACAATTGTCTGTTTGGCATTCACGCACCTCCTATCTTATTTTGGGATTTTTAATACCCATTGTTCTAATACTGCTTGAACTCCAACGTTGGCACTTACTTTGGCAATGGCGTTGGTCATTTTTTCATGTTCTTTAATCCATTCACTCACGGTGAGATGTCTTGCAAAACTCTTCATTGTTGCGAGTTTATCGCTTTGAATAACGGCTCCTTCGACTCCTCGTGCAACCAGCAAAGCATCACGGATATAGATTTGTAATAGAGTTAAAAACAGCTCACTATCAGCCTTTGTCGCTAAGAGTGGCATCACTTGGGACTGAATCGTCACAAAGGCCATCGCACGATTCGTAAATACGCGGACAAACCAATTCCAGCTTTCTTGACGAATCTGTCCAAAGCTTTCACTCTCGAGCATCTCTACTGCTTGGTCAATATTACTCGTCAATTGAGAAAGTAGCTGCGCTGTCGCATTCAGTACGCCTCGTTCTTTCAGCGTTGCAACAATATTTTCTCCTGCATCCGATTGGAAACGAATAATCTGACAACGTGATTGAATCGTAATCAGCACCTTGCTGAGTTGTTCTGTTAGAAGAATGAAATGGATATTTCCCGTTGGTTCTTCTAAAAACTTCAACAAGCTATTAGCAGCGCCTTGTGTCAACGTGTCGACTGCATGAATCACACAAACAATCGCACTCGACTCCATCGCTGTTTTCGTTAACTGCGATTTCAGTGTACGAATTTGGTCCACCTTTACCGTTGTGCCTTCAGGTTCTACCACGATAAAATCAGGGAAGTTCCCATGGTCAATTCTTGTGCAGTGTTCACACTCGCCGCATGCAGGCTCGCCTTTTGTTCGCTTCGTGCAGTTCAGCATCTTTGCGATTTCCTTGGCCATCTCCGCTTTTCCAATTCCCTTTGCTCCTTCAAACAAATAGGCATGGCTCAGCTGACCGTTATCGACGGCACGAATAAATGCTTCTTGCATCTTTTCCATCTTAGAAACGGAAGAATGAGTCTACAGGTAATACGAATACTGTAGCTCCACCTACACGAACTGGAACTGGAGTTGTTAGCGCGCTATCAAGCATGCTGTCGATATGCACTGGTGGCACCGTCATTTGTTCGCGTGATTGGCAGTTTTCTTTAATGATATCTAACGCTTCTTCTACACGTTCTTCTTCAATCCCGATGATGAAAGTAGTGTTTCCTGCGCGTAAGAATCCACCTGTTGTTGATAAACGAGTTGCGCGGATATTTGCTTGTGCAAACTCATCTCCTAATAAATGTGCATCTTTATCTTGTACAATCGCAATTAATAATTTCATGATTTCATTCTCCTATTTTGTAAAATATTTTGGGTAACGTTCCACTAAAACGCGGAAGCACTCTTCCACTACTTCTTCAATGGATTTTGTCGCATCAATCGATACAATTCTCTCTGGATATTTCTCTACTAACTCTAAATATCCATTGCGAACCATCGTATGGAAGCTTAATCCTTCTTGGTCTAAGCGGTCAAACTGACGGTTCCCTCTTGCTTTATGAATTCGTTCCAGACCAACTTCAGCCGGCACATCTAAGTAAAGCGTCGTGCTTGGTTCTAGACCATCCGTTGCAAAATGATTTAACTGTGCAACTTCTTCTACCCCAATCCCACGAGCCACTCCTTGATACACCAATGAGCTATCAACAAAACGATCGCAAAAAACAATATTCCCTTTTTCTAAGTTTGGTAAAATACGATCTTTTAAATGCTGGCGACGACCCGCTGCATATAAAATCGCTTCTGTCCGTTCATCCATTTCGGTGTTGTTCACATCCAGAATGACTTTTCGAATATCTTCAGCAATGCGGCTTCCACCAGGTTCTCTTGTTGAAACAATATCCACGAGCGCGTGTTTTTGTAACAAAGGAATCAGTTGGTTGATGACAGTTGTTTTCCCTGCGCCATCAGGACCTTCCATCGTGATAAACAATCCTTTCATATTATCCCCCATTCCTTTCAATTTCTTTTCTATTATACGATATTTTCATCTTTTAATAAACCAAATTCCTATAAGAAATTTCACCAATTTCTCCTCCCCCCTTTTCTCCTCCATCTTCTCCCTTTCTTTGCAGGACACAATATTTAAAAGCACAGTGATTACGAAAAAGACTTGTCGGGTTCTTATAGTAGCAGTAATGGGAATTAGGATCAAAGGTGAATTAATAGGAGTTAGGGATTTATCCCTTACTCCTATTTTGAACTTTGAAGGTGAGAGACTACAGGCTCGAACCGGTCCCTTTTATCCTCCTCCATCTTCCTTCCCTTTTCCTTTGCATAACACAATATTTAAAAGCACTGTGATTACGGAGAAGATTTGTCGAGTTCTTATAGTAGCAGTAATGGGAAAAGTATCAAAGGTGAATTAATAGGAGTTAGGGATTTATCCCTTACTCCTATTTTGAACTTTGAAGGCGAGAGACTACAGGCTCGAGCCGGTCCCTCATTACAGCTACTATAAAACGAACTCACAAATCTTCGCAGTAATCACAAACCTTTGGTTTGCATTATTTATATATTAAATATTGTGTATATGAAAACAGGAACAGGGGCTTGTTGACAAACAAGCCCCTGTTCCTAGTTAAGTTTTATTAACGCTTCATCGATTTAGAGTACGGACGATTGTAATCCCATAGCAAGAGAAGTAATCCAGCTAAGCCAACAAGCATTGTTGCAACGCCTTCTTTGCCAATCATCTGATGCCCCAAAATAACTACATATAAGAATACCAACATCAATACGACGCGGATCCAAATTTTCACTTTAGGATTCATGATATCTTCTCCCATCTAATTTCGCTTGGCTCAAGTTCCACAGTTCTTGATACACCTGCTCCATCATAAACGAGTGTTGATTGCAATTCGTTCGTATTATTCACGATTGCATACACTCCTTTTTCAGGATAAGCATGTACTTCCACTAATGGATTGCTTGCATACCATTTTGTTAATTCACTTTCTTTATTCGCTGCGTAGAATAACGCACGCATTAATAATCTTGTATTTTCTGGTGTGTATGGAAGTCCTGCAATGTAAACCCCACGACCTTTTCCGTAAGGGTTGGCTGCAAGATGGATTTCCCCGAATTCTTTTCCTTCGGCATTGGCTGGAAGAACGATTCCTTCTTCAACGCCACCTGCGCTTACTTTCGGATTGCTAAATTCAAGTACTTCTGTTGCACTCGTTAAGCCATACACGTTTTTAATATTTTCCCCAAAGTCAATCTTATGAACATCTTCAATATCTTCGATAATAAAGTGTTCTTTCAATTCTTTTGTAAAGTATTTATCTGTTGAAAGGCTATATCCCATTTCTCTTTCAACACCCAAAATATCTCCAAGTTGGAAGAATCTTCCTTGATAATGAACGGCTGTTGGTTCCCCAACTCCGACAAATCCGCCGCCGTTATACACAAATTCACGAATACGTGTAATAAGCGTTTCATTCTTCCAAACCTCTCCACCGCTAAATGAAGTACCGGCATCCCCCGCGTTGATGATGACATCGACACCTTCTGGAACTCCATCTTTAATAATATCGTCAAAGCTGATAAAGCTTACGTCCACACTTGCACCACTTAAGGCTTCCATAATTCCAAGGTAAGAATAAATTTGTTTGTATGGAAGTTCATGGGCAACCATGTGTGCTTGCCAAGTTCTTAAGCGTCCCCACGCGTTTAAGATGGCAACTTTCAAACCAGTATATGGTTTTGTATGTTTTACGATATCGTAGATTTCTCTAAATTCATCTGTTACATGCTCGATGTAGTCGACAAATTTAGGGAATTTATATGCAAGACTTAAATAACCGCCGTATCCGATACGGTCTACAGGGTTACGCATGATGGCACGTCTTGCTGATAACCAGTTTTTATTAGCTTCAATCGTAGGATCATTTCCTTCACGGAATACATCTGGGAAGAAGTATGGTAAGAATCTTCCTTCTGTATATTTTACGTGTGGAATATCTGAAATCATACGAAGTGTTGCTCCGCCGCCGACAGAACCCACGACTGCATCTAATCCGATTTGTTCGAAGTATGGTCCATATGGTTCTGTACCAATCCAGTTATCTCCTAAGAACATCATCGCTTCTTTACCAGCATCGTGTACTTCGTCGACTAATTTTTTAGCTTCTCTAGCAACGAATGCTTGAATGAAGTCGATATAGTCTAAGTACGCTTTACTTGGTGTGCGGAATGTTGAGTTATAGTACCCTTCATCCACGATGTCTTCTGCTCTTAAGCGATAGCCTTTTTCCTTGGCAAAAGCTTCAAGTGCCGCTACTGAAACGCTAGCACCATATCCGAACCAGTCCACAAATTTTTCTTTTCCTAAGTTGTTGAAGATTAATGTGAAGTGATAGAAGAACGTTGTAAAACGAACTACATCAGTATCCGGATTGTCTTTTAACCATTGTTTTAAATAAGAGTGCATGAATTGATTTGAATGAGGTCCACGTACATCAAATGGAATATCGTGAGGAACATCGCCCCAGTTATTCGTAATATGATTGTACATTTGAGTTGGATCCCAAATCGCATACACTAGAAACGACACTGTATACTCATGGAAAGGACGAGTGCCTTCAATCGTAATCGTGTTGTTTTTTTCATGGACAGTCCATTTCTCAACCGGAACCACTTCTCCAGTAGTACGGTCGATGACTTCCCAATATCTTTTTGGATCATGTACATAGTCTGGTTGCACTTGGTCTTCGAAGTAGCCTTCCATAAATGGAATCGTTAGCGTATCTTCTGTTGCTAACCAGAATTTTGACATGACGAAGATTTGTTGGCACTCTTCCATATGATTTTTGATGAAATCATTATGGTTACGTGCTACAAAGTAGGTTGTATAGATTTTTGCATCTAATTGTTTGGTTGCTTCATCGAGTTTCGTTCCATCGCTATCACGAATTGCATCTGCACCCCAACGGTCGAGCAATTCTTTAGTCTGTTCAAGAAAATTCGATTCACTTGGTAGGGTTAAACGCCCTTTTGTTTTACCCATTTTCTTTCCTCCTGCGATGACGATTACTCTTTAGAGCCGCCTAGTGTCATCCCTTGTGTTAGTTTATTTTGAACAAGAATGTATAGAATTAATGTTGGTAACATTACTAATACCATCCCTGCGTATAATTGTCCGTATTCAGCTGCCCCACGTTGCGCTTGAATTAAGTTTTTCAACCCTACTGGTAAAGTTTGGTTTTTACCTGGCATTAATGTAAGAGCGATAATGTATTCATTCCAGAATGAGAGGAAGTTGAATAAGATTACTGTGATAATACTTGGTCTTGCCATTGGTGTCATGACGCGGATCATTGTTGTGAAATATCCTGCACCGTCGATAGATGCTGCTTCTTCAAACGTTGTTGGCAATGTCTTGAAGAAGTTTGATAATAGATAAATCGTAAATGGTAATGACGTCGCTGCATACACAACTGCTAAGACGAAAATGTTGTTAAGGAAGAATCCGTTAATGCCGAATCCTTTTAGTCCTTTATCCCAGTCCAGTAACATTAAGAAGATTGGTACAACGATATAGTTTACGTTGATGAATAATCCACCTTTTAGTAAAGAGTTAATGAAACGACTTCCTGGGAATTTGTAACGTGCTAATACGTATGAAGAAGGAATGGCTACAACTACAAGGATTGTTAACGCTAATGCTGTAACAATCACTGAGTTCAACATGTAGTCACCCATTTTTGCTTTATTCCAAGCATCCACAAAGTTTTGGATGTAGAATCCTTCTGGCATTGTCCATGGAGATCCGTAGAACTCTCTATTCTCTTTAACAGAAGCTAAGAAGACCCAGCCCACTGGTACAATAATACTAATCGCTAATGTAATTAGCGCTACGTATATAAAAGCTTTATACAGCTTTTCGAATGAACGAGTATTTCCTTTCATGATCTCCCCTCCTAGTATTCAAGAATATCGCGTTTCGTAATATGACTTACGATACCTGATAATCCGAATGAGAATATAAAGATAACTACACCGATTGCCATACCGTATCCGTATGAAGAGTTTGTATAAGCTTGTTTGAACATGTAGCTTAAGAACACTTCAGTTGATCCGTCTGGTCCACCGTCTGTCAAGATTTGTACAAGTAAGAAACTTAAGTTAATCGTACTGATAATGAAGAATGTTAATGTTGTACGAATACTATTCCAAATCAATGGTAATGTAACGTTAAAGAATTTACCGATTTTTCCAGCTCCATCAAGGTCAGCTGCTTCATACAAGCTTGCTGGAATATTCGCCATCCCTGCCATATACATAACCATGTAGTACCCAATCGCTTGCCAAATTAATGCAAATGCAAGTGAGTAAATAACAATACTTTGATCACCCAGCCATAATTTATTCCATGCTTCTGGTAATACAGCATTTAAAAGTCCAGCTTTTGGATCATAAATTGCTGAGAAAATACCTGCAATAACTACGATTGATAAAATATTAGGGATGTAGAAAATAATTCTGAAGAAGTTGTTTCCGCGAATCTTTTCTGTTGAAAGGATTGCCGCGAAAAGAACTGCCAATACTACTGTAAAGAGTGTTACCACTACGATTAGTAAGATTGTGTTCTGAATCGTTCTAAAGAAATTTTCATCTTGCCATAAGATTTTAAAGTTATCCAATCCAACAAATTGTTGGTTGTTTGAGAATCCGCCCCATTTGAACATGGACATGCGGAATACTTCAATTGTTGGATAAATTAGAAACGTAAAGAATAAAATTAGTGCAGGTGATAAACACGCGAGAATAAATAAATTTTTCTCTCTTTTTCTACGATTTTTCATCGTTCTGCCCTCTTTCGACCTTTTTTAGATAAAATGAGAGTGGGCGGAAGGAATTTTCATCCTCGAAAATTGCTTCGCATCCCACTCCTATTTAATTCATTCTATTTGAATTATTCAACTGCTGCTTTTAGTTTTTGGCTAACTTCTTCTACAGATTTTTGCCATTCAGCAACTGTTTTTTGACCTGATGCTACAGAGTCGATTTGACCATATAATGTGTCTTTCATGCTTACACCTTCAACAGGTTTAGTAGCTACGAAGTTACCATTGATTACACCATCAACTTCATCTACAACTTTGTATAATGATTTCAATTCATCAGGTAATTTAGCTGTTACACCTTTAATTGGTTGAGCTGCGTTGTATTTAGCAAAGATTTCTGCTGCTTTGTCAGAGTATAAGAATGATAAGAATTCTTTAGCTGCTTCTTGGTTCTTAGATTCTTTTGGAACCCAGATGTGTTCGAAGAATGAGTAAACATAACGTTTGCCACCTTTTTCGATTGCAGGTGCAGCTGTCATAGACCATTTGAAGCCTTCTGCACGAGGTGCTTTAGCCATTTCCCCAACTACCCAAGTACCGTTTGGCATGAATAAAGCTTTGTTGTCTAAGATTAATTGTTGGTTCTTAGTGAAGCTTTGTGGGTTTGCGTTTGCTACTGTTGAAGGTTCAACGTTTTGTAAGAATGTTCCTAATGCTTCAAAAGCTTTAGTTGCGCCTTCAGAAGTGAATGCTCCTGTGTCATATTTCATTGCTTTGTTGAATAAATCAACGCCTCCAGCGTTTGCTAATAATGCTGGGAAGAAGCTATCTAAGTAGCCAGATACTGGATAAGTGAATAATGAAATGCCATCTTTCTTAGCTTTTTCAGCTAATTCTTTCATACCAGGCATATCTTTTGGAACTTCCCAACCTTTAGATTTGAATAACGCTTCGTTGTAGAATAATCCTGTTGGAGCGTAGAACATTGGTGCTAAGTAGTGTTTTCCGTCTCCGTAAGGGTCAGTTACTGTTGTTCCTAATACATTGTTTAATAATTTTTCAGAAACTTTTTTGTCTTCGCCGTAAACTTTCATATCGAATAATCCAGTTAAGTCAGCTAAAGCTTTTTCTTTAATTAATGTTTCTGGTAAAGCTTTTTTACGTCCTAAAGCTAACATTACGATATCTGGGTAATCGCCAGCTTTCATTTGAGGCGTAATTTTATCTTCGATTTCCTTATCTTGAGTCAATTCCACTTTAACGTTTGGATTTGCCTCTTCATAAGCTTTGATGATTGCTGGCCACATTTCTGCGCCGTAACCACTTTCTAAGGCAGCTAATTTAAGAGTAACTTTCTCTTTAGCAGCTCCTCCTTGTTGAGTAGTTGAATCTGTCTTACTAGTGCTGTTGCTATTATTTCCGCAAGCTGCTAAAGATACAGCTGCTAATAATGCTGCGCTTGATAGTAATACTTTCTTTTTCATGTTGTCTCCCCCTAGTTTTCAATTACTTTTTAAGACACTTTTAGTTTACAACGAAAAAACCGCTTTCACAATAACTATTTTGCTTTTGACTTGTACTATTTTGCTCTCTTTGGAAACGGTAACAAATTTCATTTTTCAATAAAGCGCTAAAAAACCTATCTACTAAAGGATTTCTCTTGTAGATAGGTTTCATTTTGTCTATTTTATTTAATTGGTAAAAATTTCTTCAAAATCACCATTGTTTGGTCCATGATAATTCCGCTAATTAATAATGACACTACAGGTCCAATCGTTGGCCATTGCCCTAAAATTGCCGCTGTGATGACACAACTTGCATCGATGAAGAACTTATTTTTAGGAATTGATGTTTTGAATTTTTCATGCAAGGCAAGTGTTGCAGCAATATAAGGTCCCACTCCAAGTTCTGCTAAAGCATACACTGCACACCCCATGGCGATTAAGGCAATCCCTACAACCATGGCCACTACTTTTACGGCTATATCCATTTCGGCAAGAACTCTAAAATCGAACAGTTCAATAAAGAAGCTTTGCAAGAACATCCCTACAACTGTACCAAATCCAATATAGCGCCAGTTGATGCTCAGCGTAATGGCAAGAAATACAAGTGAAACGATAATATTACTTGTTCCCATATCCAATCCAAATGTACGATTTAACCCTTCCCACACAAGAACAACAACGTCCGCTCCTAATGTACTAGAGGCCGCCATCTTCGCGCCGAGTCCGATTAAGAAACAGGCGATGACCAGTAACATTAATCGAAGTTTTAAATAATCTGTTTTCAATCTCATTCTCCTTATTTGGCCCAGTTCTCTGGACTCCACATCCGTCCATCCAGCTCACCATGTGCTTGTTCAATTCGTTTTGCTTGTTCTAATAGAAGAGTTTTTGTAGCCACAAGCAATGCACGTTCTTTATAGTCTTTTGCTTTGCCAATCCATGCATCGAGCAACTGGATTTTCTCAATAATCTCCATACTGACTCTCCTCCCAATTACTTAAATGCATCTCGAGTTCCAGTCTTTCGTCCTGGTTTTCCTTGATCCATTCGGTAATCTCTGCCCAGTGTGCACCAGACATTGCTTCTGCACGCTGGATAAACCACTCTTCCGTTTCTTTAAGCGTTCCAAAATTATCTTGCGTCACATATTGTAAGTACTCCACAAGTAAGGCTTGTTTTGCCTCTTCCGTCTTATAATCAAACTGATGTACCTCAAAAATTGGTAAATAGGTCCACCCCATCGCATTGGCTAGCGCTTGGAACGGGCGCAAGAGTTCCGAAATCGTAAATTGTTCTTTCCCACCTGCACGAAAGGCTTCTTCTTTCACGCCAAGTGTCACAACGACTCCGAGTTCCTTAATCTGTTTGGCAAAAGGCGCACTCTTACTCATCACTGTATCGATCCATTCCTTCATAACAGAAGGTGCTTGATACCAATACATCGGGAATTGAAGAATCAGGCGTTTGGCACTAGAATCTGCCAAAGCTTTTTCTTCATCCGATTTTGTGAAATGCGGTTTCGCTTCACTCCATACTTCATCTAAATGACGAACCGTTACTGCCTCTTCCCCTTTTAAGGTTGCGAGGAAAAACTGTTGGCTCGATGAAGTTTGAATCGTTGGATGGCTAATCACCACCATTGTTTTCATATTACGCGTTTCCTTTCTGTGAAAGTACTTCTAGAAGAGCATTCGTGTTATCGACAAAATACTGAATGGCAAACGGTAATGCCGCATCATCCACTAAGAATGCTGGGTGATGCCATTCATGCGGGCAACCTGTTCCAATAAAGACGAAACATCCTGGAACGTGCTCCATATAATTGGCGAAATCTTCTGCTCCTAAAGTTACTTCAGGTGTCACCACTGTCGCAAATTTCTCTGTCACACTTTTAACCACTTTTGTGACTGCAGCATCATTATGCACGACTGGTGGCGTTAAAATCCATTCGATACTTCCTTTTTGTCCGTATACATCTGCGGTTTGGACAATCATCTTCTCGAATTGCTCGGTCATTTTACGTTCCACTTCTTTATTAAAGGTACGAATCGTTCCTTCAAAAAATACTTTCTCTGGAATCACATTCCATGTATTCCCTGCTTCGATATGCGATACGCTTAATACCACTGGTTCGAGCGGAGAAGTATGACGAGCAACGATGGCTTGGGCATTGGCAATCACTTGGCATGCCGTCACGATTGGATCGTTCCCGTTGTGCGGTGCTGCCGCATGTGTTCCTACCCCTGTAATTTCTGCTTTAAATTGGCCGACTGCTGCCATGAGCGGTCCTTCCTTCACACCAATCGTTCCAACTGGAAGTTCTGGTTTATTATGGAAACCAATAATGGCATCGACTCCGTCAAGCACGCCTTCTGCAATCAATGCGCGTGCTCCTTGGTTACTTTCTTCGGCCGGTTGGAAAATAAAACGAACTTTTCCTTGTAATTTGTCTTCTTGTGCCTTCAACACTTGAACGGCTCCAAGTAGGCTTGCTGTATGGAAATCATGTCCACACGCATGCATCGCTCCTTCATTTTTTGAAGCGTAGTCTAATCCTGTTTGTTCCACAATCGGCAAGGCATCGATGTCGGCACGTAAAGCTAATGTTGGCCCATTGTCGTTTCCGATTTCTGCGACGACTCCTGTCTTAGACTGTAAATCCCAGCATGTAAGTCCCATCGCTTCTATGGCTTCGCGGATATAGCGAGTCGTTTCGATTTCCGTTCCGGATACTTCTGGATACATATGTAAATGACGGCGATGTGCCGTTGCTGTTTCAATAACTTCTTTTGTAATCATAACTCTCTCCCCAATCTGTTTCCTACACATTGTAACAAACTAGGCGGCTTTATGCACCATGAACTCCCTTGAAAAACAATAAAAATTCTGTTTACCGCACGCATCAAAAAAGACCCAGTTTCAAAAGAAACAGAGTCTATGGGATTAGCCTTTTTGAAGAGCCACCATTTCGGCATATTGCCCTTGCAGTTGAAGTAATTCATCATGCGTTCCGCGTTCTACAATTTCTCCTTTATCCAACACAAAGATTTGGTCAGCATGAGCAATCGTTGACAGACGGTGCGCAATCATAAAGGTTGTACGCCCTTCTTTTACGACATTAATCGCGTTTTGAATAATCTCTTCCGTCTCAGTATCAATATGCGAAGTCGCTTCATCTAAAATCAAGATTTTCGGGTCAAAGACAATCGCACGAGCAAATGAAATGAGTTGGCGTTCCCCTGAAGAGAAATCCATTCCTTTTTCTTTTACCTCGTAGTCCAAGCCCTTGTCACTCTTCGTGAGTAAATGACCTCCACCCACTTTAACAAGCGCATCTTTAATCGTCTCAGGTTGAATCGATTCATTATTGAGCCCGACATTTGAAGCAATCGTTCCCGTAAATA
>CAUVJW010000004.1:0-42249 GCA_963552295.1 uncultured Streptococcus sp.
CAGTCTGGGTTATCCTTGCGATGGCAGGGGTCTACCTCACTGCAGGAAGCTACCGACTTGAGCAGTATGTGCAAAATAAATAGGACAAAACCTACTTTGAACATCTTTGGATGTTTCAATAGTTATCATTATAAGGATACCGCCAAGAGCCTGTAGTCTCTTGGCTACCGAGCTTCAAACTGCCGCTAGGAAATGAATTTCCCAGCGGCAGTAATTCACATCGGTTATGATTCCCTACAATGATGACTATTGCATCCAAAGTGTTCTTCGTGGTTTTGTCCTTTTTTGTTTAACAGTTAATGGGGTGCTTCCTGAGTGGGGTGCCACTCAAGATAAGAAGCTGATGAAAAGGGCGTTCTCAGGTTGAAAGGGAACTTGATGAGTAGTGACAATAGCTGCACCGGATTGAGCCTTACGTCTCAATTCCTTTCAAGCTTCAAACTGCCGCTAGGAAATAAATTTCTTAGCGGCAGTAATTCACATTGAATGCACTCGCTATTGTTCCTACTATAGAATCCATGGAGCTTTTCGTGTCCTGTTATGTCCTTGTTGTTTACACTTCAAGGAGGAGCTAAAGGTTGAGGTGCCCTCAAGATAAGAAGCTGGTGGGAAGTGCGTTCTCAGGTTGAAAGGGGACAAAAAAAGCAAAATGTAACTTATATGTTACATTTTGCTTTTTCTACTTTTAGTCTTCTAAGTTTACGTTGTGGTACACTTTTTGAACGTCTTCGTTGTCTTCTAGAGCGTTAATCATGCGTTCGAATAAACGTAAGTCGTCGCCTTCAAGTGTTACTTCTGATTGAGGAATCATTTCGATTTCGCTCACTGTGAATTCAGTGATTCCTAAATCTTCTAATGCTTTACGAACAGTGTGGAAGTCGTTTGGTTCAGCGTAAACAATCGCTTGGTCGTCTTCTTGAACAACGTCACGAACGTCAACGTCAGCTTCCATTAATTGTTCTAATAATTCGTCAGCATCTTTGTTTGCGATACCGAAGATTGCTGTGTGGTCAAATAAGTAAGTTACAGAACCTGGAGCACCCATGTTACCGCCGTTTTTGCTGTAAGCGGCACGTACGTCAGCTGCTGTACGGTTTACGTTATTTGTTAAGGCATCTACGATAATCATAGAGCCGTTTGGTCCGAAACCTTCGTAACGGAGTTCTTGGTAGTCGCCATCGCCGCCACCTTTTGCTTTTTCAATCGCACGTTCGATGATATGACGTGGTACATTATAAGTTTTAGCACGGTCAATAACGAATTTTAATTTTTGGTTTGAATGAGGATCTGGTTCCCCTTGTTTTGCAGCTACATAGATTTCAATCCCGAATTTAGCGTAGATTTTACTATTGTTAGCATCTAATTTTGTTTTCTTTTCGACAATATTTGCCCATTTACGTCCCATTGTTTCACTCACTTTCTGATTTTCATCTGGACTTAACTCTTCCATTATACACAATCAAGACGCGGTTTGTTAAGTGTTTTCTACTAAAAAAGGGCCTATGAGCAAAGTTTGCAAGAATTCTTGGGCTATCGGGTATGATAGGAGTGAGGTGAGAAAATGGAAATTGTAAAAATCATCTATATTTCGACTCCGACATGCGGCGTGTGCCATGTGATTCGTCCGCAAGTCATGGAAATCGCAGGAGACTACGGTATTACCGTAGAAGAAATCGACGCCACTCTTCATCCAGAAGTGGCTAGCCGCTATGAAGTGTTAACCGTGCCCGCCATTCTCTTGATGGTTGGAGACAAAGAATTCGCACGCCAAGCTCGCTTTATCGACCTAATGGAACTCGAAAAGCGCATCGTTCAAGCAAAGGCGTATGTGGAAACGGAGGAAACAGAATGAAAACCATGAAAGAACGTATGCTCACGGGAGACTTGTATATTCCGTCTCTCACAGAAGGGCTAAGAGACTTATCCATTAAAGGGAAAAAACTAGCGCAACAATACAACCGTTTAGACTTTGATGATTTCGAAGGAAGACGCGCGTTGTTAAAACAGTTATTCGGGAAAACAGGCGAGAAGATTTACATGGAGCAACCTGTCTATGTGGACTACGGAGTTCATACAACGATTGGCGAAGGCTTCTATGCGAATTTTGACTGTACATTACTAGACGTAGCGCCGATTACGATTGGGGACAACTGCATGTTCGGTCCGCACGTGTCGCTTGTGACGCCAGGACATCCAACCGATGCCGAAACGCGCAATGCGGGTCCAGAATTTGGCAAACCGATTACGATTGGCAATAGCGTATGGCTCGGGGCCAATGTGACGGTGAATCCGGGAGTGACGATTGGCGATAATACGGTCATCGGGTCTGGCTCTGTGGTGACAAAAGACATTCCAAGTAATGTGATTGCGGTCGGAAATCCATGCCGCGTCCTTCGTGAAATTACCGAAGAAGAGAAGGCAGATTGGCGCCAAAAACACCAAGAACTATTAGAGGAACTTGGAAAATAGAACAGTAAATGAAGAAGGTCAAGAGGAGTCTTGACCTTCTTTTGTGTATGATACAAGTTGATTATAATGGGATTTTTTGTTGGATGGTTTATCGTAGAATATTCTATTAAAAGAAAAAGGTCGTCCAAGCAGGACGGCCTTTTCGTTTGATTTATTTTTCAGTACAAGCAATAAAGCTTTCGCGTAATTGGTTTTCTGGAAGGTTCTTTCCGATGAAGACCAATGTTGAGCCGCGTTTTGTATCATTCCAATCGCGACCTCTTGAGATATCAAAGCTCATTTGAACCCCTTGGAAGATGATTTGGTAATCTAATCCTTCCACGTTCAAGATTCCTTTGTAACGGTATAATTCTGGCCCGTAAATATAGACAAGTTCGTTCAACCACTCGTTAATGTTAGCGAGAACTAAAGGTTTATCAGTCTCGATAACGAATGAGTTAATACCGCTATGGTGGCTATGACTATGGTGATGATGATGTTCGTGGTCATGGTCATGATGTTCATGCTCATGGTCGTGATCGTGGTGATCGTGGTCATGATGGTGATGCTCGTGATCGTGATCACCGTGCGCATGTGTATGGCCACATTCTTCGCAATATTCTTCTTCGGCGTGTTCTTGCATTTCTAAGATTTTCTTCTCAGATGCGTAGAACAATTCAAGCCCGAACATGTCGCTCATATGAACAGGACGTGCGTCAAGGTCTTGGATTTCCGCAAAGGCATTGATGCTACGAACTTCGTTAATCACTTTCGCGTAAATCGTTTCGTCTACTAAGCTATGTTTTGACATGAAAATCTTGTCCGCGAACCCAACTTGTTTTGCTGGTTCAGGTTGATGAGCTGTTTGGTATAGGAAGTTTTTAGAATCCACAACCGTTAATACTGCATCTAAGATAAAGTGCTCGTTTAAGAATGGCACGTTAATGAATGTTTGTGCGATTGGAGCTGGATCAGCAAGACCTGTTGTCTCGAATAACACGCGGTCCACGCGAATGCCGTTTTGTTCTTTCACCATTAAAATAGATTTCAACATATCGGCAATGTCCGTACGAAGTGTACAGCAGAGGCAGCCGTTATCCATTTGATAGATTTCTTCTTCAACGTCAAGCACGAATTGATGGTCTACACCGATTTCGCCGAATTCGTTAATGACAACAGCGATATGTTCGCCGTGTTTTTCTTTTAAAACCTTGTTGATTAAAGTCGTTTTCCCAGCGCCAAGGAAGCCGCTGACGATTGTAACTGGAATTTTTTGTGTCATAATTCTTCTCCTTCACCTTTTCCATTTTCTTCGAGTAAATTCATTGTAGCACTCTCTTAAAAATTCTCAAAATAGACTGTTTCCAGCATTTGGTTGCGAATGTGCTATACTGAAACAGAGAAAACGAGAAAGAGTGTATCGAATGACAAAACAGGAAGCACCAAATGCGGCCATTAAGAAAATCGATTGGGCCGAGCAATTCATCAACCAACACTTACATGCCTTTCGTTGCCCATATTGCCATGATGCGATGGTTTCTGCTGAGAATCATAGCGTCGTTTGCGGGAAGGGGCACCGATTTAATATTTCGAAAAAAGGGACCTTGCATCTGATGAAGCAAAATGCGAATACAGATTATGATGCAATACTTTTCCATCATCGCTATGAACTGGCGCAGAGTGGGTTCTTTGAGCCTTTATTAGAGGCAATTTTGCTGCATCTTTCGGCAGACGAAGAGAAGTTTATTGTCGATATCGGATGTGGAGAAGGCAGTCATTTATCGTGGCTCTCTAAGCGCGTGAAGGTACCTTTATGCGGGATGGATATCGCAAAAGAAGGCATCCATCAAGCGTCGGTTCATTTTGGAAACAAAGCGCTATTCTTCTTAGGAGACTTGGCGAACTTGCCATTTGCGGATGAATCTTGCGGGACGCTTTTGAATATTTTAACGCCGTCGAACTATCAAGAGTTTATGCGCGTGTTGGCTCCAGGAGGGACACTTGTTAAAGTAATTCCAGGCAACGATTATTTAGCGGAATTACGCCAACAGCTCTACCGTTCGAATCCGGAAAAACAAACGTATTCGAATGCGGACATTCTAGAACGCGTGCAGTCCGAATGCCCTCAAGTCACGTTTGAAGAGGTACGTTACACGGTCGATTTAACAGAAGAAACTTATCGTCATTTACTCGAAATGACGCCGTTATACTGGGGAGCAAGTGCCGAAGATAAGGCCTATAGCACCTCTCATCCGCTCTCAAAAGTAACGGTGCACTATTTTGTAGCTATCGTGAAAAAAGGCGAAAACAAACAATAAAAGTATGTTATAATACAATTATTAACAGCCAGGAGGTTTAATAATGGGACTAAAGGATTTATTTTCTCGTAAAAAAGAAGAACCGAAAGTAGAAGAAAAACCGGTTCAACCAGAAGAAAAAAAAGAAGAGCAAGCAGCAGTTGAGACTGCTCCAAAAAAAGTAGAAAAAACTAAAGAAACTGAAGAACCCCGTGTGTTTACAGTGGGAATTGAATATATATATACTGTCTCAAAAGATTCACCAGATATGGTTGTTGCTGGACAAGTAACAGGAACCATAAAAGTTGGGGATGAAGTCATTCTTACTAAAATGGGTAGCGATGATGAAGAACCATTTAGAACAGCGGTTTACGGAATTCAAGTCGGCCAAGATCGTGTGATGGAAGTGTCGAACAAAAAAGCTGTTTTATGGGTGGAGAATGCAACACAATTCTTCCCATACGTTGGAACGGTACTTCATTCTGAAGGCGTCACTGAGCAGCAAATGTACTCTGCATACATCAATGCTCTTGGCGAACGTTTTGTTGGTGTGGAGGACGGCGTCATCACTGATTTAGACCGAGCTCACTTATCAATAACCGACATTGCCGAAATTTGGAGACTCTTTTTATGGTATTGTAATGCCAATGCAGAGAATGATTCGGAAGAAAAACGTGAAGAGAATTTCAACAAACTTCGTACTCTTGTGACAATCGTTCGAGATAAATTATTGATTTTAGATGGTATTTATGCAGTCTATTCTGTTAAAACAGGTGAACCGTTCTTATTTGCTAAGACATCGACAGAAGATGAGGATAACTATTTAACATCACCTCCAATGATTCACTTGGTAACGAAAGCGAACAAGAAACACTTAAAAGAGCGAAATGCAGATGACGAAAACTATGAACTTCGTTATATCGATAATGGGGAAGATAAACAAGGTATTTTAAACTTCCTCAGAGAGGCCATATTATTAGATGGAGCACAAGGGGTTCAGATTCTTTCTGAATATACTGCGATTGCGGCAGAAGGCTTGGTTGAACTTCCAAACTATGAGGGAATGCGTGAAGTAGATGTTCCTGTTGAAAACCCAGGATTGGTTCGCTGGATGTTGCTTCTTGGTCAATTAGGAAAACCAGATACTCCTGAAAAAGAATTTCTTCATGAAATGTACTTCTACTTCTTCGGGCAAGAATTATTGAAGGCTAAATTCATCACTCCAATGCGTGCCCATGGAGAAGTTCCACAAGCGAATGAAAAAGGCGTTACGAAATTCAAAGACGGATTCAAGTTTGATTTAGCCATGGAGAAAGGTACAGAAAAGAAACAAGCAATGATGTTCTTTACAGACTGGCTTCGATTCCGTCAAAAATTCGGAGAAGACTGGCAAGGACTCATCCAGCAACTTGATGGTAATCTTAGTATCCATGATGTAATCATTAATGGAACAGGAAAACCAGAAGCAGGTGCCTATATTACAGAAAGCATCTTTAATAAAATTAAAGAAGCCCACAAAAAAGACGCATAATGCATAAGGACTCACAGTGTGGGTCCTTATTTCTTTGATTATTTGGCAATGTTTATGGGCAGTTTTAAGGGTGATTAAATGCTGAAATTTGTCAATTTTTCTCTTGTCTTAAATTTCTTACACTTTTCTTAACTTTTCAGTTGATTTTTTCTTAGAAAAGCGCTATTATACAAATAATCTTTTGCTCTGTAATTCATTTTGCACGGCAAGAGATGTTCGACTAACGTTAACTTTCGCAGTGTTTACACCGAAGGCTAGCGTTCTTTTTTTTGCGCAAAATTTAGACACTTTGTGATAAAAGAGAAGTATAGTACAATAGATAGGAAGAAAGAGAGGAGGTTTTTGATGGATACAGCAGTCTTAAAACAGAAAATTATTGCTAAAAGTAAAGAGCTTGGTATCGATAAGATTGGTTTTGCTTCTGCCGAGCCGTTTACGCACTTAGAAGAGAGTATGCGCCGTTCCAAAGAACTCGGCCATACGACAGGGTTTGAGCATCCAGTGCTTGAAGAGCGTATTTATCCTGAGAAAATCTTCGACACTCCAAAAACCATTATTTCCATCGCGCTGGCATATCCGACACTTCCAAAGAATAAGCCGGAACGTGTGAAGGGAGAGCGTCGCGGGGCCTTTGCACGGGCTTCGTGGGGGGAGGATTATCACTTTATTCTCTCAAGACGCATGGAAGCACTGATTAACTACATCAAAGAAGAAGTTCAAGACGAAGATTCCAGATTTAAGCCGATGGTCGACACCGGCGAATTAATCGATGTCCGCGTGGCTGAGCGTGCAGGAATTGGCTTTGTCGGTAAGAATGGACTTCTCATTACGAAGGAATTTGGATCGTATGTCTACTTAGGGGAGCTGATTACGAATATCGAGTTTCCAACCGACGAAATGGTGGACTACGGATGCGGTGATTGTACGCGCTGTGTGGATTTCTGTCCAACGGGTGCACTACTAGGTGACGGACGTATGAATGCCATGAAATGCTTGTCGTATCAGACGCAGACGAAGGGCTTTATGCCGCAAGAGTTTCGTAAAAAAATCGGGCATGTAATTTACGGCTGTGATATTTGTCAACAAGTGTGTCCGTATAATAAGGGAAAAGATTTCCACTTGCATCCAGAAATGGAGCCGTCCGTTGAAGAGACGCATCCGCTATTGAAGCCGCTCGTGACGATTTCGAACAAGGAATTCAAGGAGCGCTTTGGCAAAATGGCTGGATCGTGGCGTGGGAAGAAGCCGTTGCAGCGAAATGCAATTATCGCCCTGGCCAACTATCGCGATAAAACGGCGGTGCCACTCCTTCTTCGTGTCATGAAAGAAGATATGCGTCCCGTGATGAAGGGAACCGCTGCATGGGCCGTTGCAGAAATTGTCAATGAGTCGAACGAAGAAATGATTCAATATTTTAACGAGCAAAAAGCAGCAGCGATGAAGAAACTTGAATCGCTCGAAAATCCGTCGAAGGAAGATATCGAGTTAGTTGAAGAATTAGACAAAGCAATTGTAGTCTTACAAGAAAAATATAGAGAAGAGGCAACCAAATGACGGTGAATCATATCGTATTATTTGAACCACAAATCCCAGCCAATACTGGGAATATCGCAAGAACCTGTGCGGCGACGAATTCGCCACTGCACCTGATTGAACCGCTTGGATTCTCGACAGATGACAAGCACTTAAAACGCGCGGGGCTTGATTATTGGCATGATGTTGATATTACGTATCACAAATCCCTTGAAGCGTTCCTGGAGTATTTAGGAGAACGACCATTATATTTAATTACAAAATTCGCCAACCATACGTATGATGAAGTGGATTTAGCCCGCGATGAGGAGCAATTCTTCATGTTCGGGAAAGAAACCACCGGCCTTCCTGAAGAATTTATGCGAGAAAACGAAGAGAAATGCTTGCGTCTTCCGATGAACGATACGCATGTAAGGTCATTGAACTTATCGAATACGGCAGCGATTGTCGTGTACGAAGCGCTTCGCCAACAACGTTTTGCAGGGCTTGAACTCGTGCACACGTATGACCATGATAAATTGAAGTAGGTGACAGGGATGAATCAAAACTTATATCAATGTATTGTGTACGCCATTTGTGCGATTGCCTTTGTGATTTTAGCGTTCGTTTCGAAGCCCCTCTACGGAATTGTGGCAGTATTATTTGCGATTTCTTCAGTGGTCAATGGGATTCGTTATTTCAAAGAGAAGTAAAATTGCAAAATCAGGCTAGTTATGATACAGTGGATGACAGTTAAATAGCAAAATTGATGAAAAAGAGAGTAGTTTTTAACCGAATGTATTAGCGAGTTGGAAGGGTGAAAGCCAACCATTCATTAAAAATGAACCGCACTTTTGAAATGATTATTTGAAATGTAGGATAATCCGGATTCGCCGTTACCGAGTAAAGTGGCTCAATTTGAGCAAGCAGAGTGGTACCACGGGAATTCTCGTCTCTATATGACTGTCGTCGTATAGGGATTTTTTTGTGCAAATGGATATCCGAGTATAAAAACCAAAGAAAAGGAGAACAAAGATGAATTACAAGAAAATTGTTGCAGAACAAATCGCAAAAACAGTCGGCGAGCATTTAAGCGTTGATGAAATCGTATCAATGATTGAAGTGCCTAAATACGCAAACCAAGGGGACCTCGCTTTCCCTGCATTTACACTTGCAAAAGTATTACGTAAAGCACCACAAGCTATCGCGACAGAAATTGTGGAAGCTGTAAGCGATAAGCACATCGAACGCGCAGAGGCAATGGGACCATACGCGAACTTCTTCTTAGAACGTAGCGCTTTTGCCGATGAAGTCTTAAAAGAAGTCTTAGAACTTGGCGAACATTACGGGGATTGGGATTACGGTCAAGGACGTAAAGTCGTGATCGATATGTCTTCACCAAATATCGCAAAACCAATGTCAATGGGACATTTACGTTCAACAGTAATCGGGAACGCGATTGCGAACCTTGAGAAAAAAGTGGGCTACGAGCCAATTCGTATCAACCACTTAGGAGACTGGGGAACACAATTCGGGAAACTCATCGAAGCGTACAAATTATGGGGAAGCGAAGAGCTTGTAAAAGCAGATCCAATCGCAGAACTGATTAAATTATACGTTCGTTTCCACGAAGAAGCAGAACTAGACCCAACGCTCGATGACAAAGGTCGTGCATGGTTCAAGAAACTAGAAGATGGAGATGCTGAAGCCGTTCGTCTATGGGAATGGTTCAGAAGTGAATCCTTAAAAGAATTCAACCGCGTATATGACTTACTCGGCGTGACTTTTGATTCATACAATGGAGAAGCGTTCTATAACGACAAGATGGACGTTGTGGTCGACATGCTTGAAGACGCCAACTTACTAAAAGTGGATAACGGCGCTACCATCGTAGACCTTGAAAAATATGATTTACCACCAGCGTTAATTAAAAAATCAGACGGCGCAACACTCTACATGACACGTGACTTAGCAGCCGCAAACTACCGTAAGAATACTTATGATTTCGCAAAATGTATTTACGTGGTAGGGATGGAACAATCAAACCACTTCAAACAATTAAAAGCAGTCTTAAAAGAATTAAACTTACCTTGGTCTGAAGATATCGTGCATATTCCATTCGGACTAATCACATTGAACGGTAAGAAATTATCGACACGTAAAGGAAAAATCATCCTTCTTGAAGGCGTGTTAAAAGAAGCGACAGAACTTGCTTTGAAACAAATCGAAGCGAAAAACCCATCACTTGAAAACAAAGAAGCAGTGGCACACGCTGTTGGGGTGGGTGCGGTTATTTTCCACGACTTGAAGAACGACCGTACAAACAACTTCGACTTCGCGCTGGAAGAAGTCGTGCAATTCGAAGGAGAAACAGGGCCATACGTACAATATACACATGCTCGTGCGATGAGTATTTTACGTAAAGCCAACCATACTGTCGATACAAAAGAGGCGTTCTCATTAACAGACGATGATGCGTGGGAAGTATTGAAACTGATTGAAAACTATCCAAACGTAGTCCGTTTTGCTGAAGAAAAATGCGAACCATCTGCGATTGCGAAATTCGTTATCAACTTAGCACAAGCGTTCAACAAATATTACGCACATACAAAAGTACTCGTTGAAGATGAAGCCTTCAACAGCCGTATCGCTTTAGTACAAACAACAGCAAGCATCCTAAAGCAAGGCTTAGCGCTTCTTGGCGTAGCTGCTCCAGATGAAATGTAGTCATTGACATCAAGTAGGATAAGCCGTATACTAAATGCACATATAGAAGCAATGAACAAGCGCAGTAGTGGTTGTCCACGGGAGAAAGAAGAGAATTGTCGGTCGGTGCGAGACAATCCCCCACATCCGCGAAGTACACTTGGGAGCTATCCGTCAGGACGTCTCATCCGCGATAAGGATGCTCGAGTGGATGATGCCTGGCATCGTCAACAAGGGTGGTAACACGGTGAAAATCGTCCCTAATAGTCTTTTTGGCTATTAGGGATTTTTTATTTACAAGAAAGAAGGGAAGAAACAAGATGAACATTATCGATGATTTAGAATGGCGCGGCGCCATCAACCAAATGACAGATGAAGAAGGCTTACGTGCCTTAACAAGCGAAAAGGCTGTATCGCTCTACTGTGGGGTAGACCCAACTGGAGACAGCATGCACATTGGACACTTAATTCCATTTATGATTCTTCGTCGTTTCCAATTAGCAGGACATAAACCAGTCATCTTGATTGGTGGAGCAACAGGTTCAATCGGAGATCCAAGTGGTCGTACAAGCGAACGTGTGCTTCAATCAATGGAACAAGTTCAACACAATGTTGAAAAATTAACAGCGCAAATGAAGAAATTATTCTTCACAACAGATGAAGACCAAGCAACATTACGCCTTGTAAACAACTACGATTGGACAAAAGATTTATCATTATTAGACTTCTTACGTGATTTCGGAAAGCATTTCAACTTAAACACAATGCTTGCCAAAGATGTGGTTGCAAGCCGTCTAGAAGTGGGAATTTCATTTACAGAATTCTCATACCAAATCCTACAATCAATGGACTTCTTGCATTTATTCAAGACAGAAGACGTGCAAGTCCAAATCGGTGGTGCGGACCAATGGGGAAACATCACTTCAGGGCTTGAGTTAATCCGTAAAGTAGAAGGCGCAGAGTCTCGTGCGTACGGTTTAACAATTCCATTAATGTTAAAATCAGACGGTACAAAATTCGGAAAATCAGCTGGTGGTGCTGTATGGCTTGACCCTGAAAAGACAACTCCATACGAATTCTACCAATTCTGGTTAAACCAAGATGACCGCGACGTGATTAAATACATCAAGTACTTCACATTCCTAGAACGCGAAGAAATCGAAGCGCTCGAAGAAAAAGTGGCGACAGAACCACATAAACGTGAAGCGCAAATCCGCCTTGCGGAAGAAGTGACTCGCTTCGTTCACGGCGAAAAAGCCTTAGAAGATGCGAAGAAAATTACAAACGCGCTCTTCACAGGGAACGTACAACAATTAACAGCCGACGAAATCGAACAAGGCTTCAAAAACATGCCAACCTTCGAAAGTTCAAAAGAAAGCCAAAACCTAGCAACATGGCTTGTGGACCTTGGCATCGAACCATCAAGAAGACAATCACGCGAAGACATTCAAAACGGCGCGATTTCTATCAACGGTGAAAAAGTAACGGACTTAGAATTCGAATGGACGAAAGAACAATCCTTCGAAGAACGCTTCGTCATCGTCCGCCGCGGTAAGAAAAAATACTTCTTAGTAGTGTTGAAATAAAAGACTTATGGATGATTCTTTTGAATCCTTGCGGATTTAATGATCATCATTGTAACGTTGCACCGGCGCAAGCCTTGGTCTTGCGCCTTAAAAGCCTCAAAGAGGGCGTAAGACCAAATACAAAACAGGACTCACAGTGTGAGTCCTGTTTCTTTGTGAGCTGACGATAACGAGCAGTTCACAAAGTTTAAAACTAAAAAAGTTTTTTAAATAGATTTTCAACCCCTCTATAAACTCCTACACAATAACATTTCAAAAGCAAATGTAAAAAACACAATATGACATATACGTTATATTGCAAAATAACTTTTTGGTCAAAAGCCCGAATTTGTTGGCTCTAAAAATCAAGATTTTAGGTAGCCCATTTCAAATGCAAAGCTGAGCACCTTCCCATTTAAAACTGCACCCGCTCAATCCATTAAAGCACGACTGCTTTATGACAAGATCCTTTCAATGCGGCAACCTTGATGGAGAAGCTGGAATTGATTTTGGATTTCGGAAAGTGTATGGCTTCAATAGTGACAGTAACGTGTTTCGTATTAAAACGAATAAGAGGGCGTAGGATTTATAATCCGTACGCCCTCTTTGAGGCTTTAAAGGTGAGAGACTTCGGCTCGAACCGGTACAACGTTACCGTCACTATGATGATAGCCATAAGGCTTTCCGAAATCCAATTTACTTTTTATACTTTTTCCACCGTTACCGCATTGAAAATGGTATCGAAGTTCTCCATGTTAATAAAGCCCGTCTGAGCTTCCATGGCATTAAGCGTACCTGCAGTCACTGCGGTTTTTAAAATGGTCTCGCTGCTTTCGCCTTTTGCAATCGCATGCGCTAACCCAGCAATCGTTGAGTCTCCAGAGCCAACAGGATTCACGGCGTTGACTTTGGGGATGTTAACTTGGTAGAAGACCCCTTCGTGTTTTGCCAATGCGCCTTTTGACCCAAGCGAAACAACCACCCAATCCACCCCGTCAAAGAGCGGAGAATTCAATTGCTCCTTCAATTCTTCCACCGTTGTTGCTTCAGGAACTCCTAGTAATCCGGCGAGTTCTTCTTGATTTGGCTTAATTAAAGCTGGCTTAGTAGAAGCTTCGAGCGCAATCTTCAATGTTTTTCCAGAAGTGTCTAAAAGCACAGGAACGTCTGCTTTAGCAGCTTTTTCAATAATCGTTGCGTATAAATCATCATCCATTCCACTAGGCAAGCTACCAGAAATCGTGATGAGATCGACTTCTTTTAATAAGTTTTCAAAATGTGCGAGGAACCCTGCTTGTTCCTCTGGCGTAATCGTAGGGCCGGCCTCTAAGATTTCCGTTTGTGACCCTTCGTGTAGGATGGCGATACAATTACGAGTTTCCGATTGAATAGGGTAGAAGTCGTTTTGCAGACTAACCTCGTCCAGTTTTTCTTTAATAAAGGCTCCAATATGTCCCCCAAGTAACCCTGTTGCTAACACCGGCGAACCGAGTTGCTTAAGCACGCGACTCACGTTCAGTCCTTTCCCTCCAGGTGTTTTGCTCACCTTTTTTGTACGATTGACGGTATCAATCTTTAATGTGGCAACGGTATATCCGATATCGACTGCAGGATTCATCGTCAATGTTAATATCATAAAAATAGCTCCCTCCTATTTTTCCTAGATACGTTAAATATACCATATTTCGAGAAAGTTGAAACCGTTTGTAACAAAACTTTTTTCGTGTGTCATAAAGAGGAGTGTGTAAAAGTTAAAAACAGAAATTCGATTCGAAAATCGTCAAAAATTCACATTTTAACCTGTAATATTTCACAAAAAATAACCATTTATGTATCAAAAAGGTCAGTCGTTCGGGTTATGTTACAGCTTTGTTACAAGGTATTATCAATTCGAAGAAAATCAACATCGACCTAAAGTCCTATGGTATTATAGTACCAAGTTAAGTTTTATTAAAAGCCGTGACCGGCTACTTCGAATATATATTAGTGAGAAACATTGGAGGAAAATCACTTGAAGAAACGTTTATTAACAGTATTAGTAACAGGAACAGTATTATCATTAGGAGCTTTAGCGCCATCAGTTAACGCGCAAGATTTCGATTCACAAATCGAAACAGTTAACTCATCAATCGCTAACATCAATGAGAAAAAATCAACAGTTAATTCTACAATCGATACATTAGCGAAAGAATTATCTGATGTACAAACTAAAATTGATACAACTCAAGCTAAAAAAGCTGAAGTTCAAGAACAAATCGAAACATTAAAAGCTGAAATTGCTAAATTAGAAAAAGTAATCGCAGAACGTAACACACGTTTAGAAGAACAAGCTCGTTCAGTACAAACAAATGGTGCTCGTTCATACTTAGATTTCTTATTAAACGCTGAAAGCTTATCAGATGCGGTTAGCCGTATCGGTGTTGTAATGGACTTAATGGGTGCAAACCGCGAGTTAATGCAACAACAAGCTGAGGACAAAAAACAAGTAGAATCTAAAGAAGAAGCTCAACAAGAAAAATTAGCTGAACAAGAAGCAGCTGAAAAAGAATTAGCTTCATTACAAACAGAATTAAACGATACTTTCTCTAAAAACAAAGTATTATTAGCGAACCTTTCACAAGAAGAGTTAGCTGAAATCGCAAAACGTGATGGATTAGTTGCTGAAAAAGAAGCTTTCCAAAAACGTTTAGCTGAAGAAAAAGCAAAAGCTGAAGCAGAAGCAGCTCGTATTGCTGAAGCATCTCGTCAAGCATTAGCAGCACAAGCTTCACAATCACAAACAACTGCTACACAAACTTCATATGAAGCTCCTGCACCTGCAGCAGCTAGCACAGCTTCAACAAGTACAGCTTCAAGCTCTACTTCAACACCAGCTCCAGCAGCACAAACATCTAGCTACACTTACACAGCTGGCGGAGGTTTCCCAGCAGTTGACCCAAGTTTCCGTGCTTCACTTAACGGTGGATACTTCGGACAATGTACTTACTACGTATTTAACCGTATGGCACAAGTTGGTACACCAATCGGTCACAGCATGATGGGTAACGCGGCTGAATGGCCATCATACGCTCGTAGCTATGGATACTCAGTATCTCACTCACCATCAGCTGGTTCAGCAATCGTATTCCAACAAGGTTTAGCAGGTGCTGACCCAACTTACGGACACGTAGCTTTCGTAGAAGCAGTTAACGCAGATGGTTCATTATACATCTCTGAAATGAACGTACGTGGATTAAACGTAATCTCTTACCGTACAATCTCAGCAAGCGTTGCAGCTCAAGCAACATACATCCGTTTCTAATATGAAATGAAATGACCGTCTCCTGAAAGGGAGGCGGTTTTTGTTTGCACTTTTTAGGGAAGCGCCGCTTTAACAGGAATAGGTTGACACATTCCTTCGCATTCCTTATGATAAAGAAAAAACGTAAGGAGTATTCTAATGAAGAAAATTTTGAAATTAACAATGGTGTTGTTAGGAGCAGTATTTGTCCTACTCGGATGTAGCTCAGAATCTAAAAGTGAATTTGTTTTTGATCTTAGTGATATAAAACAAAAAATAACCTATGTATACGATAAAGAAAAAGATTCAGTTTCATCTGTAACATTTAATCTCACCTACGACATTTCAAAAAGTAAAGAAATCGAAGAAAGAGCACGTAGTACCCAAAAACTAATAGTAGACGACGCGAGCGGCGTTGAAGGGGTTAAAGTCACTCAATCTGATAGCGCAAAAGAACTAAAGATAACAATTGAAGTGGATCTTAAGAAGTTTAACTATGAGGATGGAAAGGCAGGTGCTAAAGCGCCAGCTCTATATAGTAGCGTTCATACAGCGGTAATAAAGAAAGATGGTATTTACAGCTTTGAAGAATCTAAAAAGAGTATTTTAAAAGAAGGATTTCAAGAAGTGAAATAGTCGAATAGAAACTTGGATTTCAGTGAATGGAATCCAAGTTTTTTTATATTAATGACGAGTGTGGACATCGCCAGAATTTGACAAACGATAGTTCATTTTCTATGATAAAACAAGTCAGATTAAAGGAGTATTTGAATGAAGAAAATCTTGAAACTATCCATTCTATTAATGGGGGCGTTATTTGTTTTACTAGGTTGTAGCCAAGAAACAAAAAGTGAATTTGTTTTACAGGAGACTGCTAGTAAGACGAAATTAACCTATGTATATGATAAAGAGAAAGATTCAGTTTCTAAACTAACGATGGAAATCATTTACGATATCACCAAAGATGAACTGTATACAGAAGCCGTTCGTAGTCAGCGAGACGAGATTGTATCGGAGATGGAAGGAATTGAAGGTGTTACATACACTAAAAAGGACGATAATAACTACATTACGCTAACGATTGAAGTCGACGTTAATAAATTTAAGTTCGATGATGCGACAAGTCGCAAGAAGGCGCCAACACTCTATAACACCGTTAATGCAGCGTTGAAAAGAAAGGATAATATGGTTAGCTACCAATTATCTAAAGACGCTATTCTAGAATACGAGTTTAAAGAAGTGAAATAAAGGGGAGTTTTCTAATGAAGAAAATCTTGAAATTATCCATTATACTATTGGGTGCGTTATTTGTATTACTAGGATGCCGTTCAGAAAGTAAATCAGTCTTTGTTTTACAAACAGAAAATTCGAAGGTCACTTATACATATGTATATGACAAAGAAAATGACACTGTTTTATCTCTAACAACCGATGTAGTAGTACGTTTATCAGGGGTTCAGGAATTTGCAACAGAAACACGTCAAAAAAGAGATGAAATCGTGAATCAAATAAAAGATATCGAAGGTGTAAAAGTTACTTCGTCAGATGGCGAAAAAGCAATAGGTTTTACTATTGAAATAGACATGAAGAAGTTTAAATTGGACGACGCAGAAAATCGTGCAAAAGCGCCAAGTTTCTATCAAACAATGGATGTTGCACTGATTAAGAAAGACGATAAAGTAAGTTATTTAGCATCCAAAGAAAACATTGAACGCCTTGGATTTGTTGAGCAAAAAGAAGAAAAATAAATATAGAAGAACTTGGATTATGGCAAACGTAATCCAAGTTTTTTATTGGAGGAACAGCATAAAATCACCTTTTTGAGGCAGAGAGATTGCCTAACGAACAGTGAGGTGCTACAATACAAACATAAATAACATTTTCGGGGCAAGGTGAAATTCCTGACCGGTGGTATAGTCCGCGAGCCAATTGGCATGATCTGGTGCAATTCCAGAACCGATAGTATAGTCTAGATGTGAGAAAATGGCACTATTTCAACAAGTCTATTTGACGAGCAGTATTGAAAGGTCCATTTCAATGCTGCTTTTTTCTTTGAAACTGAGAAACAGTGCAATTTCCTTCGCCCTATGAAGGAGGACGTACCATGAGTACAAATGTAAGAAAGTCGAACAGAACATCGGCTAAAAAAATTGTTCTAGTAGGAGTTTTTGGTGCGATTAGTACCGTGTTAATGCTGTTGTCATTCAACGTACCGTTTATCCCAACATTCGTGAAGCTCGACTTCTCGGATTTACCAGTATTGCTGGGTGGATATCTTCTTGGACCATTGCACGGAAGCTTGATTGCGCTCATTAAAGTGTTGCTCAACTTCTTCTATAATGGGTCAATGACCTTTGGAATCGGAGAGACAGTGAACTTAATCGGTAGCTTAAGCTTTATGTTACCAGCAGTGCTTTACTATCAACGCCGTCGTAATTTTAAATCAGCTGTGATCAGCTTAGTCATCGGTACGATTTCAGCGACAGTGGTGTTACTGCTAGCGAACTATTTCGTGATGTTCCCACTTTACGCAACAGCGATGAACTTCCCAATGGAAAAAATCGTGGCTGCAGCACATGCGTTAAACCCATTTGTAACAGACTTAGGGTCATTAATGGCATTTGCATTGCTTCCATTTAATATTGTAAAGTTTGGCCTAAATAGCGTACTTGCGATGTTAATGTACAAGCGTTTAGCACAAACCTTAAAATTAGAACAGTAATCCAGAGTCGGGCTTCGTGCCCGGCTTTTTGTTTAGAGGAAAATTTCTTCAATATAATAGTAGGAAACTGCTTAAAAATTTCCAGAAACTCTTTATTTCCAATAGCAATCTATGAAAAAATGAGGTAGGATAGATAAGAATGAGGTGAACCAATGAAAGGAAAAACATGGACTAAGTTGCAACAGTTCATCGTTGCACTGAGCGCCGTTCTCATGGGAATGAGCGGTTATTTAACCATTACACAAGGAACATTCTTTGGACTAGCGGCACCGACCGTTTCCATTCTATCCATCTTCTTTAGCAGCCTTCTACTTTGGCTCTTCGTCGCAACAGACTGGCCGAGTGTTCTCTGCTATGTGATGTTAGGCATCGGTATGCTTCCTGGAGTGAATTACTCACAGATTTTCAGTCTGTCGTTTGGGAACACAACCTTTGTCTTCCTATTATTTACATTCTTAATGACTTACGCTTTGGAACAAACACCCGCACTGAGACGTTTCGTCGCGCGTGCGCTCGGTAGCTCCTTTGCAGGGAAGTCTCCATGGCATTTTATCGGGGCCTTTTATGCCAGCGTTCTTGCTATAAGCCTCTTTATTTCGCCGACGATTCTCTTTATGATTGTCTTCCCGATTTACGAGGAAATCATGGCCGTTCTTGGGTTGAAAAAAGGAGATAGAGAAGCTTCAGTACTCCTAATCGCACTTTTTGCCACGGTGGCAATCGGTACTGCGATGACGCCAATCAACCACGTCTTCTCTGTGACCGCCATGGCGCTTTACAAGAGTGCAACGGGAATCGCGATTTCCAACGCGCAATATATGATGATTGGAATTCCAGCCGGACTCGTGCTCTTTATCGCGATGGGAGTTGTTCTTAGAACGATTTGGAGAGTGGATTTGTCAACTGTAGAAATGAAACCACTCGAATCTCTCGAAGCACTTCCTGCCAAATCAAAGCGCGAAACTGCAACAGTGCTGATTTTCATGGGAGTCGTTTTATTATGGGTGCTTCCAGAACTCGTAGGAGGATTCTTACCGGACGTTGCGGCCTTCCTAAAAACAGCAGGGATGGCATTCCCACCGATGATTGGAGTTATCCTGATGGCGATTCTGTCATTTGATGGGAAACCACTCTTATCGATTCAAGAAGGGCTTCAAAAGGGCGTGTACTGGCCAAGTATGTTCTTGGTAGGAGCGACTCTAAGCATGGGAACTCTTGTTACAAAACCGGAATTAGGAGTCATCGGACTTCTTGAAAGTTCACTCGTACCTGCATTTGCGACACTAGCTCCAATTCTTGTCGTAATCATCTTCGTCCTTTGGGCAGGATTACAAACGAATGTCTCTTCAAACTTAGTAACCGTATCGGTCGTCACAACCGTATTAACGACTGTCTATGCGACAGGATCTGTGGATGTACAAGCTGGAACGATTGCCTGCTTGATTGGATTCATGGCAAGTCTTGCCTTCATGACACCACCATGCATGCCGTATGTAGCGATTTCGGTCGGTTCTGGTTGGACGAATGCAAAAGATACCTTTGTATACGGAGGAGGCCTATTCTTACTCAGTGCCGCTAGTGCGATTATTGTAGGCTACCCATTAGGCGTCTTCTTTGGAATTTAAATGAGGAGGAAATCTCTTGTTAGAAAAACAACGTGCAGAAATTGATGCCATCGACCGCGAGATTGTAGCGCTCTTTGAACGCCGCATGCAAGTCGTTGTCGATGTCGCTCGTATAAAAAAAGAAAATGGTATCGCGATTTTAGATGCGAATCGCGAAAAAGAAGTGATTGCCAAAGTGCAGTCGTACTTGAAAGATGATCATTTGAAAGAAGAGTTGGCAGAAGCGTACGAGACTTTGATGAAAGTTTCAAAGGACTATCAGAAAAAAAGAATGAATCATTAATAGAACAAATCTCTTAGATGTCTCTGGATTACTGTAAATCCTTGCGAGAAGGTAATCCTATCTAAGAGATTTTTTGTATTGTGATTATATTCAAAGGCAATCCTGTTCTTTCAAGAAAAAGGTGTAATTGAAAAGAGAAGAGTGCTAGAATAACATTAGTTGAATGTATTGATGTAAAGGAGTGGAGGGGAATGGAGAATTCCTTAGAAATCATTTTACAAAGGACGGAATGGTTTAGACAAGCTCGATTTTGGATGTTTATTCATTTTGGTCTTTATGCGATTCCTGGAAGGGGAGAATGGATTCGCAGTAATGAAAAGATGACAATTGAAGACTATCAACCTTATTTTGACGCATTTAATCCAAGTGAATTCGATGCCAAAGTATGGGCAAAGGCTGCTAAAGAAGCGGGAATGAAGTATGTGGTATTGACGGCTAAACATCACGACGGATTTTGTTTATTTGATTCCGAGTATACAGATTATAAAATTACCAATACACCCTTTGGAAGAGATTTGGTTCGGGAATTTGTAGAGGCAGTAAGGGCTGAAGGGCTTCGAGTTGGATTATATTTTAGTCTGCTGGACTGGTATCATCCAGATTATCCGAAGTACTCAGATCGACATCATCCTATGAGAGGAAATATCGCTTATAAGGATGAACAAATCGATTTTGACCGCTATTTGGAATTTATGCATCACCAAGTAGAGGAAATTGTAACAAAGTATGGGAAACTCGATATTCTCTGGTTTGATTTTTCCTATGGAGAAATGTTTGGTGAGAAATGGAAGGCAAGTGACTTAATAGAACTTGTAAGAAAACATCAACCTGATGTGGTTGTTGACAACCGATTAGAGACTTCCGGGGAAGGGTTTGGAAGTATTGCAACAGAAGAGATTCATTCTTATTCTGGAGACTTTGTTAGTCCAGAACAAATTTTACCCCATGAAGGGATTCGGAATTATAAGGGAGAGTTATTACCTTGGGAATTGTGTCTTACGATGAATAATCACTGGGCGTATAATCCTTCTGACAAACAGTTTAAAAGTTCTAAAGTTCTTATTCGAAAATTGGTCGAATGTGTCAGTAAGGGTGGAAACATGATTTTAAATGTGGGACCAAATGCAAAGGGAAGCTTTCCTCAAGAGAGTATCGATATTTTGCGTGAAATAGGATGCTGGATGAAGAGCAATGGAGAATCTATCTACGAAGGAGAATTAGTGAATCTGCCAAAACCGGAATGGGGTTATTATACAAAGAATGGAAAAATTTTGTATGCTCATGTGTTTGAACAACCTATTGGTCCGATTGCGTTAACAGGGATCGATAAAGAGCAGATTGAACGGTTGAGTTTTGTCCATGATGGTAGCGAAGTAAGAATTTCTAACAGTTGGACTACTTTAGCTTTTCAAGACATTTGTTTTGCACAATATGGAGAAATTGGGGCTTACACCTATCCATTGCCAGATGAGGTGGACAGTGTTATCAAAATCGAATTAAAAGAAGAAATCTGATGGTATAATGAATGAGCAAAGGAGGGGTTACATGTTCGAACACTTATCTTTTAAAGGCGAGTGGCGAGCGTATCAAAAGCGCATTTTAGAAAAGAGCAATTCGATTATGGCGGATGGCCATATTCATTTGGTGGCGGCTCCAGGTTCTGGGAAAACGACGCTAGGAATTGAATTTATCCGTCGTAATAGTAAGCCGGCGCTTATTTTAGTGCCGACTGTAACCATTCGTCAGCAGTGGGTGGACCGTATTCGTGAGGCATTTTTGGATGATGAGAGTCTAGCCGATGAAATGATTTCGCAAAATCTGAAACAGCCAAAGACGATCACCGTTGCGACGTATCAAGCCTTGCACAGTGCCATCAATCGTCTGGAAGGCGACGCGGAAGTCGAGGATACGGACGATGTGGTCGAAAACGAGCACTTTGATTTTAAAGACGTGGATATCATTGCACTCTTCAAGAATGCGTCTCTTGGAACATTGTGCCTCGATGAGTGTCATCACTTGCGAAATGAATGGTGGAAGAGTCTAGAAACCTTCCGTAAATCCTTTGCGGATATCAGTGTGATTTCGCTGACGGCAACACCTCCGTACGAAGGGGAGCCAGCGCTTTGGGAGCGTTATGTGGCCATGTGTGGGGAAATCGATGAAGAAATTACCGTTCCAGAACTCGTTAAAGAGGGTAGTTTGTGTCCGCACCAGGACTATGTGTATTTCTCTTTCCCAACGAAGGAAGAGGAGAAACAACTCGATCAGTTTTCTACGCAGAAGAGAACCCTCTTGAAAAATCTGTCGTCGGATTCGATGTTTTGTGAGGTGGTAAGAACTAGCCGCGCGCTCGATGGAACGATCTCAGAAGATGAACTCCTAAATGAGCCGAAGTATCTCTCGGCAACACTGATTTTCCTACGACATAAAGGGATCGAGTTCCCGAAACATTTCCAACAATTACTTGGGGCGAGCCTCCTTCCGACGTTTGACTTGGCGTGGTTTGAAATCCTCTTACAAGGAATGTTATTTGACATTCCGCATTGGTATGATTTATCCGAAGAAGACTGTAAAGAATTGAAGCATGAGTTGAAATCGCTCGGATTGATTGACCGTAAACAAGTGCAGCTGCTTCGCAATAAACAACTCGACCAGCTATTAAATCAATCGCTTGGGAAATTAAATGCCGTCAGAGAAATCTTTAAGGCTGAATATGAAACCTTAGGCAGCGAATTGAGACAGTTGATTCTAACCGACTTCATTCGAAAAGATTTTGAGGTGCACTTAGGAAATCCAGAAGTCCAATATAGCCAACTGGGCGTATTACCGTACTTTGAAGTTCTACGTAGAGAGCTTGTGGAGCACCAATTAGACGTTCCTGTGGCGGTTTTGACAGGAAGTCTCGTGATTATCCCGACAGGTGTAAAATCGCGTTTAGAGGCTATTTTTGGCCCCGATAAGATTACCTTCCAACAAGTGGGACAGCTCGATGAGAAGGATTATGTAAAGGTCCGTTTAGTGGGCTCGCAACATGACTTAGTCAGCGCCGTGACTCAGCTTTTCCAAGAAGGGCAAATCCATGTCGTAATTGGGACAAAATCTCTCCTCGGCGAAGGTTGGGATGCGCCATGCGTGAACTCATTGATTCTCGCTAGCTTTGTCGGAAGTTTCATGCTCAGCAATCAGATGCGAGGTCGCGCGATTCGCATTTGGCCGGAAAATCCCGAGAAGACAAGTAGCGTTTGGCATCTGGTGTCGATTAATCTTGCGGAGAAAAAACTCTTCAAGAAGAAAGAAGACGAAGAGGTTGCTGTCGGAATCGATAGTCCGGATATAGAATTATTACAACGCCGCATGAAGCAGTTCTTAGGACTACACTATAATGAAAATACAATTGAATCAGGCGTGGATCGACTAGACCTTGGAACGATCAAGTTTACGAAGAAGGATTTAACAAAGCTCAACCAAGAAACTATCAAACGCTCGCGTAACCGCGAAGAGTTAAGAGAACGCTGGAATGAATCCCTTCCGCTTCTAGAAGACATGGAAGTTTCCAATGAAGTGGCAGTGGACAAGACGTTCTTGCCAACCGTTCTTCTGACAGATGCACGGAAAATTCTAACCTATGCGCAAGCAATCGCACTGACGGAACTGATTGTCTACATTATTCTCGATTTAGCGAACGGACCTTCCCAACTCTTATATCCAGTGTTTATCCTGTCGCTAATCGCATTAAATATCGTCTGGTTAAGATATTTCCTATACAAGAGCCCGTATAAACGCCTCGAACTTTTTGCCGAAGCCGTCCGAAAAGCATTACTTGCGTCAGGACATTTGCAGACACAAAACTGCAAGGCCAGAGTTGTTCGCAGCGATAAGAATTCGATTCAAACAGCCACTTATCTAAAGGGTGGAACCTTGCGCGAGAAAGAAATTTTTGCACAGGCACTATCGGAATTCTTTGCTCCAATCGAGAACCAGCGCTATATTTTAAGAGCCATGACTTGGGTCAATGACCAAACGAAATATTTTGCCGTCCCAAGCATGTTCGATAAACGAAAAGAAGACGTCATCGTCTTTGTCGCCAATATCGAAAAATACATCGGCTCATACGAAATTATCTACACTCGAAGTGTAGAAGGACGTCATATTCTTTTAGATGCACGTTTGAACGCATTAGGAAATAAACAAGAGCGAACCTTCTCGAAGAAGAAAGTGACATCTAAACTAAAATAGAGATAAAGAATCTAGCCACTAACCTGACTAGATTCTTTATGTTTTTTCGGTAAAATCCTTGCATTCTATTTCAAACTATTGTAAGATATCTGAGTACGAAATTTTAATATTTGCTGGAGGGGTAGCGAAGTGGCTAAACGCGGCGGACTGTAAATCCGCTCCTTCGGGTTCGGCAGTTCGAATCTGCCCCCCTCCACCATTGGGGTATAGCCAAGCGGTAAGGCAACGGACTTTGACTCCGTCATTCGTTGGTTCGAATCCAGCTACCCCAGTCCTACAGGCACCGATTCCGGTGCCTTTTTTGTTGCCCAAAATTCCCATGAAAAGCACACACTATCTCCTTTCGGTCCCGCCGACTGAAACTATTCGTAATTTTCTTATTAACTGATTTTGCCGTTGTGTGCTAAAGGGAAAATTTTTAGAAAGCTGTAATTAAGAAGTAGTCTATGGAGTCTCAGAAGAACTCCTAATGGATTTCATCATCATAACAATAAGGTAATCGCAAGCAATGTGAATTACTGAGGGTTAGCGATTTATCACTTACCCTCAGTTTGAAGCTTGCTACCCTTGAGACAAAGACTCAAGGGGGTGCCGTTATTGTTATAATGATGAAAATAATCCATAGGAGTTCTAAGAGACTCCATCTACTTTTTACATAAGATTACTCTTATAATTTTCCCTTTAGCACACCAATCATCCAAAATCGGTCAAAAAGTAAGAAAAATTACGAAATGTTTCAAAAAGGTACTAAAAATTGCCTAACAATAGGAAAAGATTTTAGGTATAATGGAATCAAAGAATCTGCTATAGTCAAATTAGGGTGGAGGGATGTTTTATGAAGCAACGACACCAACAACTGTTGCACTTACTTGCACGCCAAGAATGGATCAAAGGGCGCGAATTAGCTTCCTGCCTCGGCGTCAGCGCAAGAACAGTGCGTTCCGATATCGAACAAATCAACCGAGAAATGCCGCATATCATTCAAGCGGATCGCCAAAAAGGATATCACCTCGTGGCTTTCCAACAAAATCGATATGCAGACCCAGAAGGAATACTAAGAGCGCCACAAGATAGCGCAGAAAGAAGCGCCAACTTGCTGAAGCAACTCCTGTTCAATGGAGAGGGCGTTTCCATCGAAGCTTTTTGCGAACAATGTTTTGTAAGCGCTAAAACGTTTGATATAGACCGCATTCGTGTCCAACAACAATTGGAAGAATACGACGGTCTGGAACTTGTGACGAAGAATGGGGCGCTTGTATTAGAAGGGCCAGAAGCCAGCAAGCGAAAATTATATCGGGAACTACTAAAAAAAGAATTAAACGAAGACTTCTTGAATAGTTCAGAGCTCATGAATGTGTATCCGGAGTTGGATATGGAGCAATTAGAGGCGATTATTTGGGCGAAATTAAAAGAGTATCGCTATTCGATTCGCAAAACGCTCATGCCGTTTCTATTGTTACATTTAGGCCTGGTGTTGCAACGAGTAAAACTAGGACAAACGGTACAAGAAGGTAGTGTAGAAGGCTTTGATTTAGAGGTTGAAGCTACGATTGTTCGTTCGATTTTTAAAGAAATTCTAGGCGATAAAGAGATTCCGGAAGGAGAAATTCTTTCCTATGCAAAACTCTTAAAGGCGTATCATAATTCAAATGCCTTTCAATCAGAAGTTCATTTCAAAGGGAAAACCATCCGACTAGAAGAACTCACCAACGCGATTGATGAGCGACTCTTTCAATGGATGGGCATCTCATTTGTGGATCAAAAGGAATTCAAGGTGCGATTCCAGTTGCACTTGCAAGGATTACTCGAACGAGTGCAGATGAACTTAAGCCTACCTAATCATTATGTGCAAACCTTTAAACGACAATATCCGCTGGTGTTTGATACGGCCGTTTCCGTGAGTCAGTATTTAATGAACGAGCTGCAATGCCAAATTACCGAAGAGGAAATTGGATTTTTGGCACTGCATATCGGAGCAGCGTATATGCAAGGAGCGACAAATGCGAAACTACGCGCGGTCCTTATCGCCAATACGCAATATCCGTTGATTGCTGGAAGCGTGGAACGATTGAAGGAGCAGTTCCAACATCGCTTGGATTTTGTGACAGAGGAAGCGACGTTCACTACAGGTGTGACGGAGTTTTACGAGGCCGATTTACTCATCACCTTCGAGCAAATGGAACCACCAGTTACGATTCCGGTCGTTCGATTAGGACTATTTTTTAATACGCAAGACGAGATTCAACTGATTCGAGTGATGAATACGTTAGAAACGCAGAAGATGAGTGAAACGATTCGCACGCAAATTGGACAGTTGATGGATGAAGATTTCTTCTATGCAGGCGTAGAGGCTACTAGCCGAGAAGAAATTCTAATGCAAATGGGTTCGCGCTTAGAAGAAGCAGGCATTGTGACAGAAGACTTTTTAGACTCGGTCATGAAACGCGAAAGTCTCTCTTCGACGGACTTCGATTATTCGATTGCGATTCCGCATCCGTTGCATCCATCTAGCAACCGTTCGATGATTTCAATCGCAGTCTTAAGAGAGCCGATTCAGTGGAATCATTTTCCAGTGAAACTGGTTATCTTACTTGCGTTGAAGGAAGAAGATATGGAATTCATGCAACTCTTCTTAAGATGGCTCGGGAAGCAACTAGACTCCCCGGACAAAATGATGTGTTTATTAGAAGCAAAAAATGTAGAGTCGTTTATTCAAGCGATTCGATAAGGAAGGAGGAAATCGTATGGAAGGCATTGAACTAGTGTGTTTTAAGATGATTAGCGCACTAGGTGCAGCAAAATCCAGTTTTATGGAGGCGGTGCAAGAAGCGCGGCTAGGTCACTTTGAAGAAGCGCGTCGATGCATTGAAGAAGGGGATAAATATCATGCAGAAGGGCATGAAGCGCACTTCGGGTTATTGCAACAAGAAACATCCGGTGAGCCAGTGCAATTATCGCTCTTACTCGTGCATGCGGAAGACCAATTGATGAATGCGGAATTTCTTAAAATCACAGCAGAAGAAATTATCGCCCTTTATGAACGGATTGAAAGTATTAAATAGAAACGGAAGGAGGAAATGAAAATGAAAAGAATTTATCTATTTTGTAGTGCGGGGATGTCAACCAGTCTAGTGGCTAGCAGGATGCAAGACGTGGCAGATAAGCATAATTTGCCGCTAGAAATTAAAGCGTTTCCAGACCGCAATATCGATACGATTTACGAGCAATACCATCCAGACGTAATCTTGTTAGGACCTCAAGTGAAATTCAAATTCAATGCGGTTCATGCAAAATACGAACCGATGGGAGTTCCTGTCGATGTCATCAATCTCGAAGACTACGGAAATGCAGATGGCGAACGTATCTTGAAACGTGCCATTCAATTATTAAAATCAAAAAAAGAACAATAGGAGGTTAGTACAATGTTTGCAGGTTTAGAAAACACGATGGGGCGCGTGGCAGAACGCCTTAGCACAAACAAGGTGCTAGTTGCGATTCGTGACGGGTTCTTAGTCGGTACACCATTAATTATCGTAGCATCCATTTTCCTTGTAATTGCCAACTTCCCTGTGCCAGGGTATAGCGACTTTATGGCGCAATTCTTCGGTAAGGGTTGGGAAAACTCGATGGATGCCGTGATTGATTCAACGTTTAGTATTTTAGCAGTTTTAGGAGCCGTTGGTATTGGGTATTCATATGCCAAACAATTAGAAAGTGATGCCATTGCAGGTGGAGCTTTATCACTTGTCTGCTACCTTATCATGACTCCAAAAGTTCACCCAAAATTTGTGAATGAAGCAGGTAAAGCATTTAGTGGTTTTGCCTTCTCAAACCTTGGTTCTGCAGGGGTGTTCTTAGCGATGATTACTGCGATTGTGTCAGTAAAAATCTTCGTAACGATTCAGAAAAAAGGATGGGTTATCAAACTTCCTGATGCAGTGCCACCAGCAGTTTACCATTCATTTGCAGCTTTAATTCCTAGTGCGTTTGCGATGTTCTTTGCTTTTGCAATCTATCTCATCTTCTCATTAACAGAATATCAATACGCACAAACATTTATTTATAAAGTGTTACAAGCTCCGTTAGAAGGATTCGGTCAAACAGTATTCTTCGAACCAATCTATCAATTCCTATCAACTCTATTCTGGTTCTTCGGAATTAATGGTCCAGCTGTAACAAATACAGTATTTAACCCAATTCACTTAGTATTAACAAACCAAAACTTAGAAGCATTTAAAGCAGGTCAACCATTACCAAACATCTTCACTGGACCTTTCGGAGACTTCTTCGGTAACTTCGGTGGTGGAGGTAGTACATTATCTCTTGTATTCTTAATGGTCTTCCTTGCAAAATCAGAACGAATGAAGAAACTCGGTCGATTAGCTTTAATCCCTGGTATTTTCGGTATCAACGAAATGGTTACATTCGGTTTACCAGTAGTATTAAACCCAATTATCGCGATTCCATTCTTATTAACACCACTTGTAAATACAATCTTAGCAACAATCGCTACAATGGTAGGAATTATCCCTTATACAACAGGGGCATCTCTCCCATGGACAACGCCATTCTTCTTCTCTGGATGGTTATCAACAGGTAGTATCGTAGCCGGATTCTTCCAAATCTTCTTGATTCTTTTAGGTTGCTTAATCTACTTCCCATTCTTCAAAGCATTGGATAACCAATACTTGAAAGAAGAAGCAGGCTCTAGCATGTTAACAGGTGATGAATTAGACGACGTTGACTTAAACGACTTATCATTTGATGATTTATAAAATTACAAAAGCATAAGTCACAAGATTTCATAACATTGGGTGGCATGCAAAAAAACGCTGCCACCTTTTTGTATAGAGAGGGGTGAACAGATGAGAACACTATTATTATTTGACCAAGTTCAAGCAGGATACGGCGGAAAGGAACGTGGCGATACAGAATTAGGCCTTGAAAAAGGCGGAGTGGGTTCTTATTTAATGTTCAAAGAGGATTTTGAAAAAGCAGGACTTACGGCACTTGCGACGATTTATTGTGGTCCGGATTATTTCCAAGCGCATAAAGAAGAAGTGATTCATAAAATCAAAAATCTGATTTTAAAAACGAAAGCAGAAGTGCTGTTTGCAGGGCCATGTTTTAACTACGGCACCTATGCGCAAATGGCAGCAGAAATTGCGTTGGCGATTCAAGAGCAAACTGACTGCAAGCCTTATGTGATTTGTTCGAAAGAGAATGAAGAAACGATTGCAGCTTATAAAGATAAAGTCGTCATGCTCGAAATGCCGAAAAAAGGCGGCGTAGGCTTACGGGAAGCATTAGGCGGAGCCGTAGCAATTATTAGCGAAACAAAAGACGAAAGTGAACAACGATTTCAGTAAAAGAGGTGACAGAGAATGTGGGGTATGATTGCGACATGGAGAATGGCGCTCGAAGGAATCCAGAAGGTGACCCCGAATTTAGAAGCGGGCGGGACTGCAGGAGACGCCATTGAAGGCGCGATTAAAGAAGTGGAGGACTTCCCTTACTTTAAATCTGTTGGATATGGCGGACTTCCAAATGAAGAGATGGAAGTGGAGTTAGATGCCGCTTATTTAGATGGATCGACGTTTGATTTTGGTGCGGTCTGTGCCTTAAAACAGTTCGCCAATCCAATCTCAGTGGCGCGTGCCTTGAGTGCTTATAAAGTGAATAATGTGCTGGTCGGAGATGGAGCAGCAGCTTTTGCGAAGGCTCATCATTTCGAAGAAAAAGACATGCTGACGGACCGTGCGAAGATTCATTTCCATAATCGATTGAAAGATATTGAACGCGAACAACTCACGCCGTATGCTGGACACGATACGGTTGGTATGGTGGGATTGGACGCATCTGGAGATATGGTCGCAGGAACCTCAACGAGCGGACTCTTTATGAAGAAGCCGGGGCGTGTAGGAGATTCTCCTTTTATCGGATCTGGATTATATGTCGACAGCACAATTGGTGGCGCGACGTCAACGGGTCTTGGGGAAGACTTGATGAAAGGCGTGATTTCGTATGAAATCGTCCGTCTAATGAAGGAAGGCCTCTCTCCGCAAAAGGCGTGTGAAAAAGCCGTGAGCGATCTTGCAGAACGATTGAAGAGAACGCGTGGCGAAACAGGAGATATTTCTGTGGTGGCCATGAATGCCAAAGGAGACTTTGGGGCAGCTTCCAATATCGAGAACTTCTCATTTGTTGTTGCCACAAGTACACTAGCACCAACGGTATTTCGTGTGCATCCACAAAGTGATGGCACGATGCGACATGAATTAGCGACAAAAGAATGGCTTGAAGCGTATTTAGAAGAGCGCATGAAGCCATTGGAGGTCAAAGAATGAATCAAGAAGAATGGATTGCGGAACTAAAAGGAATTCAGCCCGCACTATTTGAAGGGTTGCGACGAATGGTCACCATTCCAAGTATTCGAGGAGAAGCAGGAGAAGGGGCTCCATTTGGCAAGGGGCCTAGACAGGCGCTCGATGAAGTGCTTGCGATTGCCAGTGAACTTGGATTTCAAACGAAGAATATCGATAATAAGATCGGATACGCACAGTACGGAGAAGACCGACCAGATGGCGCGTACTATGGCATCTTTGGGCACGTGGATGTGATGCCGCTTGGAGAAGGGTGGATTTCTCCAGCGTTAGAGCTTACCGTTCGTGATGGAAGACTCTACGGGCGCGGTACATTGGATAACAAAGGACCAATTCTATCGAACCTATATGCGTTATATGTGTTGAAGGAAAAGGGTGTGACCTTTGATAGACCGGTGCGGATTGTCTTTGGGACGAATGAGGAGACAGGATTTGGATGCGTGAAGCACTATTTAACGAAAGAAATTCCTCCGACATTCGGGTGGACGCCAGACTGTAAATGGCCAGTCGTCTACGGCGAACGCGGTCGTCTCAGAGTACGATTGTCTCTCCCTTCGGATAAAGTATCCGGATTGTATACATTTGCCAACGAAAAACTGCTCCATACAAACCATCGCGGGGAAGAATTGGGCATCGCCTATGAAGATAGTGACTTCGGGATGATGCAACTGAGAGGAGAAACGTTTGGAGTGGAAGACGGTCGCCATTATGTCGAATGGACGATGTGCTATCCAGCAAGTTGTACGAAAGACGAGTTGATTGAACACATCTATGCACATGTGCCAGAAGGTGGCGTGCTGGACGTGATTTCGCATTGGGACCCAGTGCTTTATGACAAGGATTCCGCCTATGTGCAAGCCTTGCAACAGGTGTATACGGATATTACCCAGAGCGATAGCGTTCCAGTGACCACAACAGGTGGAACCTATGCCAAAATCATTCCAAATATCATTGCGTATGGTCCAAGTTTCCCAGGGCAAAGAGACATTGCGCATTTGCCAAATGAATGGATTGGCATTAAAGACTTAGAAACAGATACGATTATTTATGGATTAGCGCTACTCGCATTGTCGCGCATGAAAGAGGGGACGGTATGACAGTAGAAGTATGTGCTGGAAGCATCGCAGACTGCCAGATTGCAGAGCGTGCTGGTGCTGACCGCATTGAATTGAATAGCGCACTGTTTTTAGGAGGATTAACGCCAAGCGTCGGGACCCTGCAAAAGGTACTCGAGTCTGGAGTGAGCCTTCCGATTGTGTGCATGGTTCGTCCTCGTGGTGCAGGCTTTTGTTACAAGAAGGAAGAGTTTGAAAGCATGCTAATCGATGCAAAACTCTTATTAGAAGCGGGTGCGAAAGGGTTAGCGTTTGGATTTCTATTAGAAGACCGGACGATTGACTGGAACCGTACGAAGCAGATGATTGAGTTGTGTCAGAAATATCATGCCGAGAGTGTGTTCCATAAGGCGTTTGACCTTGTGCCGGATGTGGAGAGTGCCATCGAGGGCTTAATCAAACTTGGATGCACGCGCATTTTAACAGGGGGACAACAGGCGCAAATTGAAAAAGGAATCCCGCTCTTAAAAGAGTTACAATCTCGCTACAGAAGTCAGATTGAACTGCTTTGTGGCGGCGGTGTCACGAAAGAAAATGTGCAACACTTAATGCAGGAGACGGGAATTTTGCAAATCCATGGAACGTTTAAGACGTGGAAGACGGACCCGACGACTGCAGGAGATGGGCTGAGCTATGCCTATCATGAAAATGGAGATTACGAACAGACGGATGAAGCGTTGTTGAAAGAAGTAGTGGCGCTTGTTCGTGGACAGGAGGAAACGAAATGAGTAAACGATTGTTAAATTGTGCGGCCAGTGATTTCAGAAAAATGACAGGAAAAGAATTGAAAAAGGCGATTGAAGCTGCAGAAGGAAGAACGGTGTGCTGTGAAACGGGATGCTCACGTCCAACGATGCTGAATGAATTATCGAACGCAGAAATCGCAAAGGCGTTCGGCGGAGACATGGTGCTCTTGAACGGGTTTGACTGTATTGATCCACTGATTTACGGTGCTGAAGAAAGTGAAAACCCAGTCCAACGTGCGAAAGAACTGAGTGGGTTGCCAATTGGGGCAAACTTGGAGCCAGTGGATATGAATGCAGAAATGCTAGAAACACGTATCGAAATCTCACCAGGGCGTCAATGTACGGTGGAAACAGTGAAACGTGCGGAAGAACTTGGCCTTGATTTTATCTGCTTAACAGGAAATCCAGGGACAGGGGTAACCAATGAAACGATTGAAGCGTCTCTTTCCATGGTGAAACAACACTATTCAGGGCTTGTGATCGCTGGGAAGATGCACGGAGCAGGCTCGAAGGAACCTGTGATGAACGTGGATATCGCGAAACGTTTCATTAAAGCAGGGGCCGATGTGATTCTTGTTCCAGCGGTTGGAACGGTGCCAGGGTTTACAGACGCAGAATTGGTGGAAATTGTGAAAGTGGCACATGCCAATGATGCACTTGTGCTTTCTGCGATCGGAACAAGCCAAGAAGGTTCTTCAAGAGAAGTCATCGAACAAATTGCTATCCGTAATAAAGTGGCTGGTGTGGATATTCAACATATCGGGGACGCGGGATACGGCGGTTTAGCGACAGTGGAAAATATTTACGCATTGTCAGTTGCGATTCGAGGAATTCGTCATACAGTAGCTCGTATGGCACGTTCAGTGGTTCGATAAGAAAGAAAAAAGAACAGCACACTAGCTGAAGGCTGGTGTGCTGTTATTTTGTGTTCTGTCTTTCTGCCTGTGAAGTTGAGTTCGCAAAAGCATAGGCTCAAGCCTTTCGTGTTTTGTCCGAACGGTCTTTCAGACCGCTTACGGCAAAACCGCGAACCGTCATCGCCTATGAGCGCTTTTGCTCACATCCTAATTGTTTTGCAAATCTTCAACTTCCGCAACAGAGTAGTCTTTCTTTTCAAGGCTGTCGACGATTTGGTGTAAAGTATCTTTTGACACGCCTGCTGGCAATGTCACCAAGATACGGCGTAAGCTTTTATCTTGTTGGGTATCGATGGTCATTACGTTGGCGATAGAAGCGTACTTGTTGATTACTTTAGAGATATTCGCAAGGGCGCCTTTTTCACCACCAGAAATAATGGTTAAAACATAAGATCCACTCTTCACATTCCAAGATTCTTGTAACATTGACAATAAACTGTTGTGCGTTAAAATTCCGTAGAAACGTTGTTGTTTATCTAATACGGCAATGTAAGGTAATTCTTTAATCGTGAAGAACACTTTGAAGAAAGAGCTATCCACACTGATGAATTTAGTTGAGTTTTTAATTAAATGAGTAACTGGAAGACTCATATCTCCACCGTTTGCTTTGTGGCGATAGATATGCATTTTATAAATGTTTCCTCTAAAGAACGTTTCCGTTTCATCTAATACAGGAACACAGCGGTATCCTGATTCTTCTAAGATTGCAATCGCTTCTTCTAACGTACAAGATTCTTTAACAACCGTTAGACTCTTTTTTGGAACTACAAGAGATTTTAATAACATACTCATTCCTCCTTGAGATTGGTTTCACTACAATAGTACCACTTTTTAGGCAAATTGTAACTAGAAAAGTTAGGAAATGATGAGAAAATGGAAAGACTCAATCTAAAAATTGCATTAGAAAGGGTTTTAAACATTAAAGAACCATTACAAAACAGTACTAAATCTTGATTTTTCAAAAAAAACTGATATGATATCTCTATACCATTTCATAAAATGGAAAAATCTATAGTTAAAAGGGGTTAACAAAATTATGACAGCTGATTCAGATGGGAGTTCGCTGGGAGTCCAGATCTTAATCATTGTATTACTAACTGCATTAAATGCATTTTTCTCTGCAGCGGAGATTGCGTTTGTGTCTATCAACCAAGGGAAAATGGCACAAAGAGCGCAAGAAGGAGATAAAAAAGCAATTAAAGTAATGCGCTTGTTAGAGAATTCAGATGAATTTCTCGCAACAATTCAAGTAGCGATTACGTTTGCAGGATTCTTCTCGAGTGCGTCTGCCGCCACAAGTTTCTCTTCACGAATTCAACCATTATTAGGAAACATTCCTGGAGCTGAAACATTATCACTTGTGATTGTGACAGTCGTTCTAGCATACCTCACTTTAGTATTTGGGGAATTATATCCAAAACAAGTGGCGTTGCAAGTGGCAGAACCGATTGCATTAAATACTGCAGGAATTATTTTGTTTGTCAAAAAGATCTCAAAACCATTCGTATGGATTTTGACGTTCTCAACAGGGTTATTAAAACGAATTACACCGATTGAATTTACACGAGTAGAAGAAAAATTAACACGAAGCGAGATGAAGTCTTTACTTGCCAACAGTCGTAACGACGGAGCGATTGATATTTCCGAGTTTGCGATGATGCAAGGGGTGCTTTCTCTAGATACAAAACTAGCACGTGAAGTGATGGTTCCACGTACAGATACATTAATGCTCGACGTGGATGACGATATTTCAGAGAACCTAGAGACCATCTTGAACTGTTCTTATTCTCGTCTTCCTCTTTACGAAGAAGATAAGGATAAAGTAATCGGAGTAATTCACGTGAAAGATGTCTTCCGTGCTGCAAGAGAGCAAGGATTTGACAATATTGACTTACGCGCCCTAGCGCATGAACCAGTATTTGTACCATCGACGATTTTCGTGGACGATTTATTAGTAGAATTTAGAAAAACTCGTCAACACTTAGCGGTATTAAAAGATGAATACGGCGGAGTTGAAGGGATTGTTACATTAGAAGACTTGATTGAAGAAATCGTCGGAGATATCGAAGACGAGTACGACGAAGAAGAAAAAGAAGTCGTAGAAATTGACGAAAATAATTCGGTGATTGATGCCGGAATATCGCTCGATCGATTCAATCAAATTTATCAAACGTCATTAGAGTCTGATGAAGTGGACACAATGGCGGGTGCGATTATTGAAAAACTTGGCTACTTCCCAGATGATGATGAGGTAGTGAAGGTGAGATTCGAAGGGTATCTGTTACAACCAACGGAAATCGAGAATGATCGTATTCGTAAAATCCATGTCACAAAACTTTCTGAGGAAGAACTTGAGCAGATTCGTGCTGAAGAAGGCGAAACAGACGAAACCTATGAAGATAATGACTAATCAAAGGAGGGGGCAACCCCTCCTTTTTTTGTGTGCTGAAAGTGCTAAAAATAATAAAAGTAGACTTGCGTCTATCTTTCAGATTCCTCGGATGTCTTCATAATAGTCATAATGGGGCACCGGATTGAGCCAAGGTCTCCAATCCTACCAAGCTTCAAACTGCCTCTAGGAAATGAATTTCCAGAGTCAGTAATTCACATTGGTTGCACTTCCCCAATACGACTATTATGGAATCCGGGAATCTTCCAGATAGACTATTTTTTTGAGTATACAAAGAAGAAGGGAGCCGCCTTTGTATGTTTATAAAAATGAGTCTTCTTTTCGTAAAGGGAAAGGTGCTTGGAACTTTGGGGAGTTTTGTGCATGGTTTATGAGGATGTTTAAACCGATAGAAAGAAATGTTATACTCTCAGTGAGGAGGTGGGGTTGTTGAAAATCATTTTAAAAGAGGACATCGAGCTGTATCGTTATTTGATTGCTAAGGCGACATTTTTACAAACTCATAAAGAGTACCGCTTGGTGGAATCCTTCTTAGATAGTAATTGTTTTTTAGTAGCCAACCGCAAAACAAAAGAGAAAGTGTTTGTCTCACTGTTTAAACAACCGACGAAAGAACCGACTGACTTAGAGTGTAAAAAGGTTGTGTATATTCAAAATGCGAATACGAAGATTCCGGAAGGGTTTGACGTAGAAAGGGCGGATAAAGAGTTCAATGACCAGCTCGCGAAGAATATCAGACTGGGATTTTTATCACCAGATCAGTTAGTCGAACAGTTTCAAGGGGTATTTAAAGAAGACGTTGAGACGTATTTTAAGAAGGCAGAAGCATCGATTCGAGAAGAGCGACAAGTTTTTGTGAAGTACTATGCCAAGGAAACGATTGAGAAGAATCCGTATCAGGTGGTGGAAGGGAATGTGTCGTTTAGTCATCCGAAGCATTTCAATGACCCGTTTGACTGTAATTGCTACTACGCGGACGGTCATTCGATGATGGATTTCTTTCGTGTGTTTTGCTTTACGCACGCCGCAGATAATATTTTAATGTGGTCTTATTACGCCAATAGCCACGCAGGGTATGCGCTTGAGTATTCGTATGCGAGTCTGTTGGATAAAATTCATTCCTTAAAGGTAGACGGACTCTGTGTATACGGCCCGGTGGAATATATTGATAAACGTCCGAACACGAGAAGCAATAGCAATCAATTCTCGTATTCGAATCTGAATTTCTATATTAAGGCGACCTTTGCAAAATTCAAAGAGTGGCAACACGAGAGAGAATACCGCTTTGTGTGCATTTTGGATGAAAACACAGAGAGCGCGCAAGAAGTCCTTGGAGATTGGGTAGTCATTCCACAAGTGGATGTCGTGCAAGGCTACGCTGGATGTAACAATGCAAAAATCAAAGTAAAGGCGCAGTACCCCGTCCGAAAATTAGAAAAAGATATATTGAATTATCAACTAAAATAAGTAAGCGTCATTTGAAAATTATCAAAAAGGAGTACGACAATGAAAAAAACAAAAAGATTATTAGGGATGCTTCTAGCGTTGGTGTGTGTAGTTATTTTTGCTGCATGTGGAAACCTTGGAGCAGAAGAAGTCGCACAGTATGATTTAACATCCCAGGGAATAAAGGTACTGTCTAATAAAGGGAACGTCTATTATATTGGTAGAGGCGTTCAAATGGAGAATTACGATAAATTTACCGAATCTCTAACGAAATATATTGAAAATGTGAAACAAGTAGTATCTTCAGAAGTTTGGATTGATAATAATAACGATTTGTATATCGGAGAAGGTGGCGAACCGAAAAAAATCGGTAGCAATATCGTTATGGCATCCGGAACTCAAATGGGACTCTTAGCAGTTGATAAGGATGGGAACTTGTATGCTTATGGGATAAAACCATATAATGGATTCGACAAAGATTTCAAAGAATTAACGAAAATTGAAGATGTTAAAGATGTCGTCAAAGTATCATCGATGGGAGATTCAGCTTGGAGATTCTTTACGTTAACGAAGGACGGAACTGTTTATTTTAAGCAGTATGACGGGGAATTTACAAAGATAATGGATAATGTGAAAGATATTCAAGGTAGCTATTTTATTGATAAACAGGATGTTGTATATCTTTGGAATACTAAGGGTATCGTTAAGATGGCTCCAAAGCTACAAATCAATTTGCAAAAAGATATAGCAAATACCGTGCTTCTTGAGAATAATACGATCTCGTATTATGCAGGGACCGGAGTAAAGTTTGATAAGGATGATCCGAAGATAGAGCAGCTCTATAATCATTATCCTAAAGATATCAAACAGGTGCTGTTCGTTAATTATCCAGGAGACGCGAAAGAAGACAGGGTTATCAATCTAAAATTAGTATATGTAAATACAAAAAATGAAATTGTTCTGTACGGAGTGCACAATGTTTATGACGCAGAAGGAACAGTGGATGTCAATACAAAAGTGTCAAGGAGTTTAGACGACGTGTCTAAGATTTGGGAATTTATTCGAAATCCGGAAAAGAATTAATAAGCGTTCCTTATGAACTCTGCTATAAAGATATCCGTAAAGATTTTACGTCATCATTTATAAAGAAACAGACTTAAAACCATTCTTTTACAAGAGTGATTTTAAGTCTGTTATTATTTTTGTAGCATTTTGAAGGGATTTAACTTCTCGAAGAGTGGAATTAATAGGATCCAGAAGACGACATTTCCGATAGCGTGATACGTATCGAATAGAACGCCGTTTAAGTAGTAAATCCAGAAGTTTAGACCGGGCATGCTGAATACCCAGAAAATCGAGATGATAAAGCCGTATAAATAGCCCATCAGTCCTGCAAAGACTGGGAAAAGAATCCAAGACAAGCGCGGGAATTGTTTTCTTTTTCGCCACAGTGGACGAAGAAGTAACGCACACACGCAGACGAGGGCAAAACTTACCATCTGGTAGAGTGTCCACGGCCCCATGCTTACTAGAAGGTTGGAAATCAAAATGGAGATGCTACTGATAGCAACGCCGTACAAAAGTCCAAGTTCTAGCGTAATCCAAATGACCACAACGGTAATCGGTTGAACATTTGGAAGTGAGAGAAGTCCAAGTCTTCCAATCACGCAAAAGGCTGATAGTAGGGCGATAAGGGTAATTTTTTTAGTTGAATTGACCATAGGACTATTGAAGTTTATTGAGTTTCCAGTCGATGACGTCGCCTGCTTTTAGGATGACTTCTTTTGCACCGACAGGGCTCATCGTACCGTTCACGTCGAATAACCAGTATTTGTTTTCGGCTGGGACTTGTTCCACACCGTTAATAGAAGAGATAAAGCCGTCTTTCTCAACGATTTTTAGTTGTGCTTTCATCACGTCTAGAAGATTGTCGCCTTCTTTGAAAGTGAGGGTGAACGGGCTCCCTTCGATGGCTTGACCGTCTTTTGTAACATTTAGAGTAACACTAGTGGTTTGGGCAGCAGTAGTCGTTTCAACACTTGTCGTCGTTGAGTTCGTATTTGCAGGTGTTTGTCCACATGCGGTTAAGAATATAGCTGCTGTTAAAATTCCAAAAATTTTCTTCATGAGAATCTCCTTTAGGCTGTTTTAATCAGCCCTCATTCTAACAATCTTCAGAAAACTTGTAAAGTAATTTTTGACAAAAAAGATAGAAAAGACTTTGCATTTGTGATAAAAATGGTATACTAAAGTGTAATTAATTTTTAGGAGGAATGTTATGGAACACACGAGTGAGTTCAATACAAAACTTGAAAAAGCATGTCAAAAAAAGGAGGCGCTTTTTGACGAGAGTAAAATGCGTTATGCACTGCGTTCAATGTTTGCAGGAGCATTTTTAACGATGAGTACAGCCGCAGGAGCTCATGCAGCACAAATTATTGCTGGATTAAACCCTGCGCTAAGTAGATTTACTTTTGCATTTATCTTCACTTGGGGATTAGTTTATGTTGTATTTTTAAATGGCGAGTTAGCTACTTCAAATATGATGTTCTTAACAGCGGGAGCTTATCAAAAGCATATTAAATGGTCTAAAGCAATTGCTATTTTATTCTATTGTACTCTATTTAATTTAGTTGGGGCCATGTTTATAGGAGCGTTATTCGCAAATAGTTCAGCATTTAACGGAATCAATGCAAATGAATTCATAGCAAAAGTTGCTGAATTGAAATTGTCTCGTTCAAACGAACTAATTTTATTAGAAGGTATTTTAGCAAATGTCTTTGTTAACGTAGCAATTCTTTCGTTTATTTTAATCAAGAGTGAAGAAGCTAAATTATGGATTGTTATTTCTGCAATTTTTATGTTCGTTTACCTAGTAAATGAACACGTAGTGGCGAATTTTGCATCGTTCTCTATCGTGAAATTCTCACCCGTTGGAAACTCAATCGATGCCTTGAATTGGCTAAATATTATTCGTCATTGGTCAGTATCATTTGTTGGGAACTGGATTGGTGGAGGAATCTTAATCGGGTTAGCTTATGCATTCTTAAACCGTACAAAAACTTCATATGTTGATTAATCAAAAATGAATATTGTAAAGGAAAAGAACCGCCATAGAGAAAATGGCGGTTCTTTTTTGGGTGTATTTATCTTTTTAGGTTGGATGTCTCACATCCTGGAGTTGAACTCGAAAAGGCAGAAACGACGTCCACTTCGACAAATATCCGCACGACTGCAAGCAGTCCCTTGCGTTATTTGTCTCCAGTGATTCGTTTCTAAGCGCCTTTTCTCGTATCCTGTAGTTGAACTCGGGCGTGAAGTTGAGTTCGCCATCGCAGAAATGGCGTGCGTTTCCTCAAACGTCCGCAGAACGTTTCACGTTCCTTCCGGCGTTCGAGTCCAACGTTCCATTTCTGGGCGCGATGTCTCACATCCTAGAACGGTCTCTTGCTTTTGTTTTCGTATCCTAATAGGATATCTGGGAATTCTTGGCTTACTGCGTAGAAGAATGGTTGTAGTAAGTCATCTGTTTCGTCCCCAACGTTCTTAATGAGTAGAGAAGTTTTCTTTCTACGGTATGATTTATCGTTCGTTAGAAGGATTAATTGAGAAGTACGGCTAACCGTCATTCCGTAAGATTTTTGAGTGTAAATGTAGTGGTAAATTCGCTCAGCTTTTGTTAAGTCGTATACTTGGAAATTCTTGTATGTCGCAAGTAGGTGGTGTTTGTATAAAACGATTCCTAATTGATTATCAACATAAGTAGCATCTTCTAATACAGAATCCATAGAGTAGTTTAATTCTGGATAAGTGCTGTATAGTTCGTTGTACGCTTTGTCTTCGCTCTTACGTGTTGCAAAAGCACTGTAGAAGAATACTAGAGCAATAATACCAGCGATACCAGCTACGATGTATGCGAATTGACGGTCTTTGTCAAATTCGTAAACAGAAACATAGTATTCCGTTTCAGCTCGTTTTGAAACTGTCTCATTCTCGCTAATCAAATCTTTAAAGTTAATAGTGTAGTCACGGATGGCACCGTCTGCACCGGATTTACGCATCTTAGCAGCAACAATCACTGGAGTATCTACATCAGCAGATTTAATTTTATCAGCTAATTTATCTCCTTTTTTAATTTCGATAGTTGAATAACCGTAATCATCCGTATCTACTCCTGAAAATTCGATAAAATAGAGGTCTGTGTCACTTTCTTTGACACTTCCGATAGAATCAGGTTGAGCGTACGTAATTTTTACAGCTACCGTTTCTTCATCTTTCATTGTAGAAGTACCAAAGATTTTACCTTGTTTATATAAGTTATCAGCAGTTTGATAGAACTGGAAGTATCCAAGCGCGCCAAGAGCAACGATGATGGAAAGAACTCCAGCGATGATTAAGCCGATAATGGTTTTAGTACTGCGTTTTTCAGTCATGATTCTTCTCCTTTAAAATAGGTTGTATGATGGATATAATATACCATAAACAATTTTGAACTGCAAAATAATTTTTTCACTTTAAGGGAGATAATTTTTTTGTGTGTGCATAAAAAATCCGACCCGCATTGCGAGTCGGATTGGTGGGTGTATCAATCTTGAAGATCTCACATCCTGTGTAGTTGAACTCGAAAAGGCAGAAACGACGTCCACTTCCCAGAATAGCCGCACGACTGCAAGCAGTCCTTTGCGTTATTCTGGTCCAGTGATTCGTTTCTAAGCGCCTTTTCTCGTATCCTTAAAATGGTCTATTATTTTCATATCCTACTGCTACGTTAGGGAATTCTTGGGCCACAGTTTGGAAGAATGGTTGTAAGAAGTCATCGGTTTCTTCCCCAATATTATGAATGGCAATCTTCGTTTTCTTGCCTTTGTATGATCTGTCGTCTGATAAGAAGATAAGGAATGAATCAATATTTGTTGTCACTCCATATTTCTTATGGGTTACTTGATAGTGGTATACGCGATTTGCTTTTGTAATGTCGTATACTTCTAATCCGCTCCAAGTAGTGAAGAAGTGGTTCTTGTAGATGT
>CAUVJW010000005.1:0-39848 GCA_963552295.1 uncultured Streptococcus sp.
GATTATTTTTTAAGGTTATAGAAAGATTCCAATCCACGGTATTCTATTTCAACTCTATTATATAAGTAGAAATAAATCAAAAAAGCGATAAAATAAGCCTTTATACGTTATAAAATACATACAATTTTTTACCATAAAAATACAAAAGTTTTCACTTTTTGCCCCTTTTTTGCCCCTTTTTATTTTTTCCATTATAATAGACAATCTCAAGAATTGCCATTGTAACAGACAAAATGGAAATTTATTTTATTTCTAATTCTTCCGCAAAATTCGTCAATTTGATAGCATTTTCTAAACTCATTTTTTTGATAGGGGTTTTACCTGTTACCCATCTGCTAATTGTTGTATCGCCTATCCCAGTAGCTTTTGAAATCTTATAGGCAGTTACAGTTTTTAATAATTTTTGGATTTTGCTCAAATCTGCTTTATTCATTATTTTTTATCTCCTGAATACCAAGCGATAGCGATCGCAATGATTGCTGCAACTAGAATAATTTTCATCTTGATTTTTTTCCCGCTTTCTTATACAATGAAAGGTAAGGAGAGCTTTCGCTCTCTTACCCTTTAGCGATTATCTCTTCCGCCGTCTGCGAAACTTGGGAGCGATTTTCGCTTTTTTATTTTGCTCTTTTAGTACTTTGTACCAAGAGCGACTTTCCTTTGAAATTGCTACTGCAATTCCAATCCCGACTGTGACCCTTGCCAGCCACTCGTCTAGGTTGTCCATTTGTATCACCTCCTTACATTATTAATTATACCGCATTTCAATGCATTAGTCAACCCTTTTTATAACTTTTTTTAATTTTTTTACAACAAAAAAGCCCTCCCATTCCGGGAGGGTTAAATCGTCTTATAAAGTTTCCGGCCACGGGTCATCTGTGGTATAGGTCATGGCAGTGAATCTAATATCTGTGATATCGCGGTCTGTAGGCACTGGATCATCAAATTGTAAACGAACATGATTTTTGTCACTACTTCCACCCACATACCAAGTACCATAGCGTTTCCCCTTATCATTCATCATGATCCCTATCTTTGAGCTAGTGGGACGAAAGCCCGATGGGAGTCCGCCAATTGGGAGAATCGTAACGTTTCTCTCTTTGTCCGAGCTTTGTGGATAATATCCTTCAGATCCTCTGCGTTTAATTCCAAACCAGCCCCACTGTAGCCCGCCAAAAGTAATTTCCACGGTTGAATTAATCCGTCTAAGCTCAATATAAGCATTGCCAAAATTTGATTGGATATTATTAGGTTGTACTGGACCTGTATCACCAGCTAAAATCGACCATGTTTTCCAACCTGTGCCAGCTTTCTTTTTGATCCACTTGTAAGCACCGTTTTTGGCCGTGGTATCGACATAAGTTGTACCAATATCGGCTTTTAGGTCATACGGAAAGCCTTCGCCTTTTAGGTCAGTGTCATTCGCTTCAACGTTGCGCTTTAACTCCTCCAGATCGTTTTTGGTCGCAAGTCGGCTCGTTTGGTTTTGTAACCCAGCGAAAGTTGGAAACAAACTGTATGCTTTGTTCAATGACAAAAAGTTTTTTTGACTGTTGTTTAGATTATAAATATCTTTCCCGATTAATTTGATAGTTTCTTTTAATTTATCCATGTGTCACCCCTTAGAGGCTATTTTTTGGCTGTGGTATAAATCTGCACAAAGTCAGTATTTTCTAAATCAGTGAATTTTTGCCCTAGTTCCGTCATTTTAGACACGATCGCTTGGTCCGTTGATCCAGCACCGTTAGCAATACGATCAGCGATTTCTTTGAGCGTGTCCAGCTCTTCTGGAACTCCTTCTCCCAAAATTGCGGTTTTAACGCCTTGGATTGCGGTATCAAGTTGTTGCTGAGTGATTCCGCCTTGTCCAACTTCTGACTTGTCAGCCTTGTTAGCAAGCGTGGTGTCGATTCTTTTAACGTCAGTACCTATGGCCCGGACTAAAGATTTTAAATTTTCTGTGTTTAAAGTCATATTTCTCTCCTTTAAATTTTAGCTAGATTGTATAGTACTGTGAGGTCTGGCAGTTCCTCGCCTTGCTCACGTTTCCGAAGTTCCTCTAAACTATCTGAGGTATATTCTTCTGCTGATTGTGTCACCTTGATAACCGTGGACTTATCAGACGGAAATACATAGTTACCGCAAGTGATTTCCACTTGATAGATACCGACTGGTAATATTTTACCGATTGTAAATTTAACCTTATGGTCTGTGACCATACTAGTTAAGCTAGTCTTACCGCTACGATTAGCAAGTGAGATCGTGGCTTCCTGCCCCTCGATTTCTGGTACTGGACTATAATTCTCATCTAGCAATTCATATCCAAAAAGAGAGGCTGTATCACCTTGTTTGATGACATCGCCCCCCTCAAATTGTTTTAGGTTCGTTGAATTAATACGCATGGTTCACCTCCTTATGAGAATGATCCAAAACTATTGATACGTTTACCATTCTCCGATTGTCCGACTGCGACATATCTGCGATTACCAGATCCTGCGATATATGTGATCCAGATATATCCATCATTATCAATCCAGCCATCATAATTGATAGCTTGACCTGCAGTATATACTGCTACAATCTCGCCAGAGAGGCCTGCAGAAGCCCGCACATTGAGCGCAGATACTTCGACTGTAAATGTACCCGTCTCTTCGTTAAATGCGCTAGAATCGACTGTAAGAGGCTCTGACGGCTCAACATTAGTCACTTGCGCTGGTTGTCCGTCTACAGGGAAGTAGAACCAGCCTACGATACCGTTAAAATCACGGGTGTTATATCGTGCTGGGCCACCGACATATAGGCTGTCAGCATTTCCATCAATGTTTTGCTCAATAGTGCGCATGGTATATCCGTCACTGTCTTCGATGACTAACCCTGTATGGCCATACGGATGACCGTAGATGTAAGTGGTATCCATAACGAATACTGCCCCAGCCCGTGGTTTACTATCGAGATTGCCCTCTTGATTGTATTCCACCTCATAGCCTAAATCACGGGCAGAATTAAGCAGATCAATCGCATTTCCCCAAAGGGCCTTACCAAAGAAATTGATTGAGATAGAGTTCGGTAGGTCCACGCATTGAGTTCCGTATGCTCCATCAGCATCAGCTCCTACCCCTTGGTTCGCTAAGCTTTCTGCATACCCTAAAATATCGTTTAAAGTAGCCATTAATGCTCCTTTCTAAAATCAAAGGCTACTATCCAAAAATAGATAGTAGCCAGTAAAAATATATTAATCTTGGTTAGGTTCTTCATAACCTAACGCACGTTCTGAGTCGCTTAGTCCAGCAGTAGTTGGATCATTGACCACTCCGACCAAAACGAGGAATGCAAACAACACATTGACAAATACTAAGATTTTATCAATGGTTTGTCCAAATTCTAGCTTAATGCCAAAAATATCCGCAAACGCTTGAAAGAGCAATGCAAGTGCTGGTACGATGGCAAGCCAAAAGTTTTTATTTTTCAAACGTACAGACCAGTTAATTTTATTCATGATAGTTACCTCTTTAATTTTTTTTATTTTGAATGAGGGCTTTAAGCTCCTTCATGTCTTCACTTAAAGCCTTTACTTGTTCTGCCAAAATAAGTAGTGACTTATTCTGTTCATCGTGGTTATCCAATCGTCTAACTGCGGCTAAACGAAAGTCCCGCATGGTTTCAATATCTTTTTCGATAACAACCATACGTTTTTCTTGTGCCACGATGCTACCTTTAAAATTGCCATAAATTCCAAGGAGAATACCGACAAAGCCTACCATCATACTAATATCCTCTGGTGTGAAGTGGATCATAGATCACGCCCCTCTCTATTAATTAAATTATTGTACTGGTTGTGGTGTAGCTGTCGCCACTGGTTGAGTTTCAAGGTCTCCCGCTGGTTTTGGTTCTTCCGGTTTTGGCTCAGTCCATTTCCAAACCGCCAGCTTCCCATTTTGTGAGAGTGATCCCTCAAGGTCTGCCACTGTTTCGTTGTTGTAAGTAAATTCTTGATTTACTTGGACCAGTACACGTTGACCCTCTCCATATTTAGGAGTATGGCTTGGATCGTTAACCGTGAAGATTTCATAAGGTTTGTAAGTCTTGCCAGCTTGTCCAGCTTCGACCAATTCCAAACCACGCGCATAAAGTGTAGGATCAAGTGGGCTTTCTGTGTTGGTTACTGCTGCCAAAACTGCCCAATCTGCTACTGACTTAACTTCTGAGATTTTAGTATCTTTCTCAGCGAGATCGCTGTTAAATTGTTCTTTTTGTTTAACCAATTCCACATTAAGAGCTTTTACTCCTTCCGCTGGGTTGAGTTCAGTAGTTACCAATCCAATGACTGCTTGGATCAAACTTTCATCACTTTCAGTCGTGCGGTCACCTTCCAACACACGGTCATACGCTGTGTATGGGTCTTGACAACGGATAGCCACGAATGTTTTACCTTTTTCTTGCAAAAATTTATTTACTACTTTAAATTCCATAATTATTTACCTTCTTCTAGTTTTTTCGAAGCCTCATCAAAGAGGTCTTTGAGTGCTGAGTCACTAGCTAAAACATCGTTAAATTTAGTTAGCAATTCATTGGTTTGTTCATAGTACGCCTTGTAGTTAGCGCACTCAATAATTTTATTCGCAAGTTGGACTGCGACATCGTTGATAATTTTGTCTGTTGTGTTCATGCATTACCTCTTATTTAAATCCGTATCCATTTAAAATTCCCTGTATATGATTCTTGATCACTGCATTAGTAACCATTCCATGACGGACCATCATACCAAAGCAAGAAAGTAGATCCCAAAGATATGCTCCCACGTCTTTGCCGTTTGCTAAAAATACTTTTCTTGAATAAAGTGCTTCTAAGAAAAAATCTCCACGGCCTATGTAGTGTTTTACACCATTTTCGTTCATCGGCAAGAGATACGTTTCTTTCCCTTGCATGTTGTTGTGAAAGTTCCAAGGGCTACGATTACTTTTGTTGTTATAAATCAAAACGCGGTCGCCAATAATTTCTGTTAAACTTTCATTAGTACCGTTACCTTTGCCAGACCATAGACGGATACCAGCGAATGTAGGGTTGTCATGCTTCTCTGATTTATCGTGGTTCGTGCCAAAAATCATAAGTGCAGCGTTGCTATCTCTAAAACGTTCTGCGATAAATCCGCTCTTAGTCAGCTTGATAAATTGCGATGAATTGGTATCATCAATCCGTCTGATTGTAGCTTCGTTATTCAGCACATTATATTGACCTTTCTGTAGATCAATATTCATCTTGCCGTTTAGAGCTTCGATACGACCACCACGCAATGTCATGCCAGTTAACGTACCAGCGAGTACGTTGCTTGCATTAACATTAATTACATTAACTTGACTGGCATCAATCGTGCCACCCGTGATTTTGTCAGCGTTTAGGTTAGCAATCATACCGTCCTTAATAACTGCATTATCAATCTTGGTCTGACCTGTGATATGTGTTAACCGTCCGTCTATTCGGTTCGTACCGTCTGCGAGTACATTGATAGAGTTAAGTACATCACCATTACTGTTAAGGTTACGGACTGCCCATGATCCCGCAAGCTGTGTCATTTGTGTCTGAATAGCAATATCCTGTGTAGATGTGTTGTCTACGAATTTTTTTGGTGGTCTATCCCCACGAACAAGAGAAACCTTTCCAATAGCAACTTGACCATTCTTCATTAACCAAAATTCCAGTGGGAATTCTCTTGAGTTAGTCGTCGTCTTATTGACCGTCATAGTCCCTGTGATAATTTGTACACCAGTTTTATCAAAATAAACTCGGTCAGACGCAAGGCCACCGTCTTCTGCCCACAATTCAATACCAAGTGGAGCATCTGGCAGTACATCTACCCATGCTTCAAAACGATAACTGATTTTTTCGCCCTGGGTAAACGTTGATGTGTTAAGTGGTAACGCAAAACCATGGTAAATACTGTTAGTTTTATTAGAATTGGTAATTCTCAATAATTTCGTTGAGGCTGTAACTTCAATGACGTTAGCTTCAGATTGCTTCTTCTTCCATTTACTGAAATTGGTAGGGTCGTAAACTAAGTTGAAATCATCTGTAACGTACTTGCCGACTTCTGTTTGAAATATCTCGCTAGACATAACCAAACGTGAGAACTTATCGGGTGCGTCTGTTTCAGACGTGCCGATGATACGCTCATAGAGTTTGTTAGATTCGGTTAGCTTGTTAAATTCTACGGTTTGCGTTTCAATTTTTTTAGAAAGGGTTAGTAAATCACGGCCTTGGTCGTTTTGTGCGCGATCCAAATTTTCAAATTGATCTCGTGATGCAAAATTCTTTGCTACCTTCGAATACACCTTACTATAGATCGTGTCCCCGTTATCCGCGTTATTAAAGGTTTCTGTTACCTTACGTGACAAATCTGGACTATTTAAAATTAACGTCTTAATCTGATCCGATAGCGTAGCTGTGTCTGGAATTGTACCAGCTTTAATAAGAGCTTCTTGAGCCTTAGCATTTGCTTTTTCAATTTCGATAGCAGTTGACTGCTTGGCTTGTTCAAGTTGTTTATCGACTTCTTTTTTAATCTTATCGACATCTTCTGTATCGATACGCTTCTCCCACTGTGAGCCATTCCATACGTACATGCGGTCATAGATACCGTTTTTTTCAAACCATATGTCACCGATCTTATGCTCTTTGTTATCGGGGCGATTGTACCAGACCTTGTTACCTTGAGCATTTAAGAGATAATCTGGTAAGGTGTTTTCAAAGTTTTGCTGGGCTTTAGCGATATCATCTACCCGCCCAGCTAGACCGCTTTGCATGGTTGATCTGACGTTCGTACCGATATCACCATATTCAACACTTTCGTTTCGTTCGTTGACAAAATCGTAAGTGATCGTGCTTACTTTCAAAGTTTCATCGGTCAGCCCAATCTGTGGATAATAGACAGGCACGATATCGCATAATTCGACTTCTTCGATCCAGCCATTGTCGGCATAATCTAGCGTTTTAGCTAGATCAGCATACTCGATTTTAATATTAATCTTAGGTTTACCGATTGCGTTGCGTTCCATGTAGTCGTTAGCTATCTTACGCAATTTATCCGGTGTTGGAAGGTTTTTCTTCTTGCCATCTGTGCTAAATTCGCTAGAGAAGTCTACAACTTTAATTCTGCGATGAGCGTAGAGAGCCTTGTACTTACTATCTACATAATTCTCTGGGAGTGTGACCGTTACAGGATCGGGTTGATTATCGCTAGTATCGCCCTCTGGTTTATCGGGTGTATAAGTCGCAAACGGTAACACGCTAGTGTATGCACTCTCAATCGTTTCATCCAACTCTGCAGACAAGATATTTCGACCATATTCCAAAACAGTTGGAGCAGTACGACCTAACTGCTTATGCAGTCTGACAGTCATATTGTCAAACTCGTACTCACCACCATAGATGTCTAAAATAGAGCCTTCTACACCGCCAAGGGATTGCCGTGCATTCTCCATTTTGGAGATATCAAAGACACCCTTACCGGTTGTCTGGATATCACTCCAGACATCAAAACGAAGATCACCAATCAGCGCACCTCTCCAAATAGATAGTGCGCTAAATGCTGATCCATTAAATGCAGTGGCATTTCTCAATACCATGTATTCTAGCTTGTGACTGATATGTTGACCGTAGATTTTAACAATGTTACTGCTATCCTTAACGATCCGTGAGATTTCAAAGGTTTGGTTCTTCGTCCTTAATCCAGCGTCTGCCTTGAGCTTCATTTCTTTCTCAAGGGTTGCAACCATTGGATCGTTCGCGGGAATTTCTGAATATAACGTATAATTTCCGTTGCGTTCACGGGTTACAGTCCCCTTGGTAACGTTAAGTTCACCCAGACCGTAAGTGTCAAAAGCCGTCTCATTTTTATTAAACAAAATAGGTCTCATAATTTGACTCCCCAGTTTGGAATAATAAACACCTCAAAATTCCCGTCCCAACTAATCAAGTTACGGCCGTAGTCAAAGTAAGGCATCTGAAATTGAGGAGATCGCACCACTTTATCCCACGCTGGCAGATTGTCCTTAAATACTTGGTTTGCTTGCATATCTAGTGTGATCTTGCCTTGCACACCTTTTAACTTAGTCTTGCGACCGTTAATGGTAAGTGTACAGTCACCCGATCCAACCAGTGTGATGATTGGTTTTGCGTTAACATTGCCCAGGCCATTGATTGCAACTCCGTTTGTCAGCTTTTGAGTAGTGCGCCCCTGTTTATAAAACTTGACTGGATAGCACACAAAATTAATGGTTGTTTTACCAAACTGCCTCATTGTTTCCTCAATACTAAATGTTTCAAGGTATGCAGCACGATAGATAAAATCTGGATCGTAAGAGATCGTTAAATCCTTATAACCTGCCACGTTAAGCCATTCAGAAATTTTATAAACTTCTGTGGCAATTAGGCCCTTTTCTTTTACAAAATTTACAGGAAAACTCAATTCAGCAGAATTAAGACGGTTATTACTGATTAGTAAATCACCGTCTCTCCCTGCTACCGTCACGCGCTCCACATCAGGGCTGGAAGTAGTGATCTTCTTGCCTTCTGCCACTCGTAGACCGAATTCAGTATTTTTCTTTCCGTTAAAAGTAAATGTCGTCAAGCTAATCCCCTTCCTTCCTGATTAGTATAGTATGCTAGTTCACGCATCAAGCGCTTCATAAATTCTGGTGTCAAATCTTGACCAGTGCTATTTCCATGCACATTCAAAGTATAATTTTGGTTTGGTCGTTTATCACGATTGTTACCGCGTTTAACTTGGTCAATCAACTCTTGAATAAACGGTACAAGGTCACGTTGTTCATTATTCCGTTTCCATTCATTAACGTTTTTGATTCTTTGTGTAACATTCGCTACTTCCGAACGTTTCCAACCTACACCGTCTGCAAAGTTCGGTATACCTAATTCACGCATAAAGTTTTTAGTCAAACCAGCACGCATGACCTTTGAACCTTTTGGAAGGTCAAGAATAACATTACGACCTTCTGGGATAAACGATTCACCAGTTGGTAGTGTAACCATTTCCTTGTAGAGCGTACCGCGTTGGTCGTTGACCATTGCAGGACCGCCTTTATGGTAGTTTGTACCGTCTTTAAATCCAATTACTCCTGCCGCTCCACCGATCATACGTTTTACGACATCAATGTATACCGTCTTACCCTGTACACTATTAATGTTTGATTGAGCGCTCCAAACAGGACCTGCAGTGTTATCTTGTGCATTGATAGCCTTGATAGGGCTTGGAGTAGCGTTCCAAGCGTTTTGATTTTCAATCGCTTGTCGTGCAGCAGTTATCGCACCAGTTGGATCACCCAACTGTGGTTTAACAGGAGATGGAGTGTTATTCCATTCTTGTTGCTTATTAATCGCTTGTTGTGCAGCATTATTCGCATTGCTTGGATCAGCGGTTAACTGCTTAGTTGGTACAGCAAAACCGTTAAACAATCCTAAAGCGCCCATAGCTTGGTTAGTTCCAAGTGTTACACCGTCTGGAGTTGCGATCAAGTCCGTCTTATGGTCAGTTGGTAGTGTTAAGATGCTAGACATCGCACTAGCGATAGCGCTCTTGGTCTTATCTTCTGCATCTAAATTAACTACGTGAGCCATACCAGTTAACGAATCGACTGCTAGTCGTACACGTTCAGCCTTGTCACTTGCAGCGTCCTTTAAGATCAGTTCTTTCTGCTCTGGTGTCAGTGTGTTCCAGCGTTCGATGATTGCTGTAGCACGTTCACCCGATGATAGAAAGTCTGTATTCTTCATCAAGAGTTCCTTGACTTCTGCTGGCATTGCATTGTATTTTTCAAGCAAAGTCTTACTGTCAAGGACTGCTTTCATACCTTGGTTGTTACCAACTACCAACTCTTTTTGCTCTGGTGTCAATGAGTTCCACTTATCGACTTCTACAAGCGCTTGACCAATCATCATTTTAGCGTTAGTCTCAAGATTCGCATTTTTTAAAAGGAATTCCATTTGATTCCAGCCATCTTCTGCGCTTGCAGCTTCTTTGACAATTTCAAGAGCGTTGGTTTTAAGCTTGCCCTCTTTCAAATCCCAAGTCATAGCGTTCCACGCTGTATTAGCTTGGATTTGTTTCTCAGACATACCGTCTATTTCGTGCGCCCAAAGGGAGCTGGTTTGCTGAATTGAGTTTCCAGCCTTAATGGCTTTCTTTTCAAATTCCTCAAAAGATAAACCAGTCTTTTCGAAGGCTTCTTCGTACATCTTAGCAACTTGCTCACCAATTCCATCAATTCCACTTTCACGGAATTTCTTGACCAGTTGCGCATAACGCACTCCATAAGCTTCCATTTTAGCGTTATGATCTGCTTCGATTTGTTGTAACTCGGCAGTGACTTTCTTGCGTGCTTCTACGCTTTCTGCGTCCGTTCCCTTGATACTATCGAGAGCATCTTTTAAAAGTTTCTTTCGGTCATCATAGGCTTTTTTCTCCTCATTCATCCACCTTAAAATTTCAGTCAATGAACGTTGAGCTTGCTCACGATTTAAACCGCTAATCTCACCATTAATAGCTTTAGTGATTGCAACACGTTCGGCGCCAGAATATTTCATGTTCTTGAGTTGGATATTAATTAACTCATTCTGGTTAGCTGTGACAATACGTTGCTCTTCCTTAGTGATATCCCTGTGTTGGTCTGCCGCTCTCTGGTAGATATCTGTGATTTGACCAGTTAAGTCGTTGACTACGGTCTTGGTGCGTTCAGCACCTTCCATAATTGCTTGTTGAGATTCTTTGGATAACCCTAACTTATCAGCAAGTTCGATTTTCTTCTGAGTGTTTTTATCAACTAAATTCGCAATATCTTGTCCAAGTCCCTGTACACTCTTACGAACCTCTTCAACACTCTTGGTTGATCCAGAACCAAAGTCCATCATAGCCTTGTTAGCTTCTTGTACTTTGTCATACAATCCGCTTAGTTCTTTAGCTTGTAGCTCACTTACTGCAGTTCCCCACAAATGAGTACGTTTTTCAGCTTCTTGCGCATCGAGAGCAAACTTGGTAGCAATACCACCGATCAATAGACCGCCAGTGATCCACCCTGCAGGGCTGGTTAAAAATGTAAGTGCCTTAGACCAAAGGCCTGTACTTGCAGCCGCACCTTCTGCAGCCACACCAGTAGCAGTCATACCAGTGGCCATTTGCTTCAGACCGTTGATAAATCCGCCACCACTTGAAATGGTTTTAAGTGTACCGCTAAATTTACCAATACTTTTTGCAATCGTACCAAGGCCTTTAGCAAATCCACCGATGACGCTTGCGCCACTGCCAAATAATTTTAAAGCTGGACCGATTGCAGCGGCCATAGCGCCCCATTTGATGATGTTTTGCTGTTGCTCAGTTGACATTTCACTAAATTTCTTAGCCATGTCAGACAATGTTTGAATCCAAGGTTTCGCAGCGTCTAAGCTACTATTTAATGCTTTTAATAACGGCCCACCAAACTCGATAGCGATGTCTGTGAGTTTGTTCTTGAAAATTTGAAGTTGAGATTCCGTTGTTTCGTAACGCTTGCTCGCTTCATTTGTAAGTGCGTTATTCTCTTTCCAAGCGGTATTAGAGCGACTAACTGCTTCGCCCATTCGGTCAGATGCAAGAGCTAGAGATTTCAGCATATTACCTTGACGAATACCCGTCATGTCCAAAGCGCTCAAAACTTCATCTACGTTCTTACCTTGTTTAGCCCCTCGTTCGAGACCTTTGATAAATTCTTGCAATGCCTCCACTGGATGTTTCTTCCAAGTTTCAGCGAATTTTTGAGCAGAGACACCCGAAACACGCGCAAGAAGTTCCAACTTCTCTTTCGCGCCATCTCCAACACCATCAACCGCCTTACCAATGCCAGTAAGGGTCTGTGTCATTGCAGTTCCCAATTATGTTATCGTTAGGCTCTTTATCCTAACTTCTCATAGTTTCCTATGAGTTCAGACTATATCATCACCTTCGACTTTGTTCGTTAAGGTGTTAAGCGCTCGTGGATATTTCGTCATGCAAAAAAGCAACCTATTAAAAGATTGCTTTTTCGTTTAGATTACTTTATCTAGTCGTTGCACCTTCCTGTCGTTTCCGTACAGGCTTGGCTCATGATTGTCATAGTGTTTATTAACACCTTAGATTTTCCATGAATTCACTTAATTTTTATGCTACTTGTTTCCAAGTAGACGGGCAGAATTGTTTACCCGCTTCTGCTTCAATACCTACGCTACTCATCGCGGTCGCAAGCCCTAAAATATCTTGTGTCGTCATTCCTGCAATTTTACCGCCCGCTGCTAAACGGTTGGCCATTGCTACAATATCACGTTCTGTCGTGGCGAAATGGTTCATTTGTTATCACAAAGGCTTTTTATCCTCTGTTTCTCATAGTTTCCTATGAGTTCGGCATATATTTTCACCTTCAACATTACTTGTTAAGGTGACGGCCACTCGTGGGAAGATTATATTCTACACTTTTTGACTAAACAAAAAGCATAGGTTCACTTCCTATGCTCTACGGTGATTGAGTTTTTTTAATCACTCAATTTACCTCGGCATTAACTTATCATTAGACTTAGTTTTCACCGATTTTGGCCGTTGTTTTAAGCTACTAATTTCTTAGTAGCTGGGCAACCATACTTACCCAAATCCACCACGGCTGATCCAAAATGTCCAGACCATGTACCGAGATCCTTTCCAGACACTTGCATGATGTTACCAATTTTAGCGATTGACGATGCTGCTTCTTCAGAACTCAAGTTGGTAGAGACACCAAGATTGACCATGGTCTTAGAAAAGTCTTTAATCGCACCGATTGGTACACCTAACTGTCCTGCTGCTTCTGCTACGTGTGCAATTTCAACCGCACTAGATGGCATTTCTTTAGCCATTTCACGGATGCTAGTGGATAATTGCGCGAATTGTTGTGGAGTTCCGTCCACTGTTTTCTTTCAATTTTGTTATCGTAAAGGCTTTTTATCCTTTACTTCTTACGATTTCCCGTAAGTTCGGCGTACATTTTCAACCTTTTTTATAATAGGTTGTCGAACACTCGTGGGAAGATTATATTTATTCACTCCCTACGCTCTACACTACTTACCAGCCTTTCGCAATCTGATAAGTTAGCACGGTATTAGCATATACTTTGTAAAGTACTTAGCTTTTACCGTTTTTGCTCGATTTAATTACTCTAACATTACTATTAGAGAGGGCAAAGATTTACCCCAGCGAACGCACTCTCATAATCAATCGCAGCCTTAACCGCAACCCCAGCCCCAGCTAACAGTGGTACAGTCAGACCTTTTGTGAGTGTCGATCCAACACTTTGCATACTTTTACCAATACCCTGCATCTTCGAACCAAATGAATGCAAGCTATTACCAACTTGTGTCCATTTACTGGACTGGATATTGATTTCTTTAGTGAGGTCAGCATATCGCCCCCTCAAATCTGATAAAGTCGTAGCTGTCTGCAACATAGCGTTACGTGCGCCTAACAAGTCTTCCTTGTTTTTTGCACTCGCACTACCCAAATCACCAATCTTTGATTTTAAATTGTTATAGTGATCTGTCTGTTGCTTCAAAATGCCTTCATAAGCTTTAATGCTGTTAGCAGTTTCACCCAGCACGGTTTTCATTCCCGTTAGGTTCTTACCGCCTTTACCAACATTTTTAAAGGATTTCTCCATCGCAGATAAGGAGCGATCCAGACCACGCATATAAGAGCTTAATTGCTTGGTATTCCCAATGAATGGTTGGATATCCAGCGATGCTGTTGCTACTAATTCACCTAAATTACTAGCCATTTATCCTCCTTTCCTAACCAAATAGAAGTGGAAATGCTTTATCAAGCGTGGTCTCTTTCTCCGATTCTTCTTTCTTCGTTTCAAAGGCCTTAACCATTAAGTCAAAGTCAGATAATCGCATCTGTTTTATTTCAATGATTGTATATCCCTGTTGCATCAACTCCTGAAACCAGATTAAGAGATTATCACGCGCCTCTTCTGGGCTTATCCCTTTTTTTCTTCGTCACCCTCAAGTTCTTCGATCACTTCTTCTTTGATTCCAAGCGCTGCGAGATAGATTTTTTCGAGTGTTTTCAAAATTTCAATATCTGCTTGCTTCAAATCTTCAACTTTAAATTGACCGCCAAACATATCCACAAACATCTTGAGATATGCTTCGTTTAACTTGCGATTCTCTTTAGGGTCGTTTGCTTTCTTTGGATCTTGGATAAGTGCTGATTGTCGCACGTTTTGCTCAGTTGCGAGGAGATTATCCTCTACATTGATGTATTCTTTGGTAAATTCTTTATCGATTCCACCAATTCTTAGATTGATTGTGTACATTTCCTACTCCTTAATAAAAATAAAAAGCATGGAAATAAAATCCATGCTTAGAAAGTTGTTATCCTGCGCCTACAGCACTAGCTGGTGCGGCGCTTACGACTTTGGGAAGACTGCGTCACGGAATTTTTGTAAGTTAAACGCTGGGTTATCTTCGCGGGCAATAATCATTACATCACCGTTTTCATCGTCACCGCGGGCAACAAAGTTACCAGTTACGCTGTCTTCCTTAGGTGATGGAGAGCCGTCTTTTGTTTCAGTTTCCATACCAGGAAGAGAGAACTTACCTTTAAGGAGACCAATCCAGATAGCTTTACCATCTTCTGTAGATGTACGGAAGCAGCAAGCCACATCTTTTGGAGTGAGGTTCTTATTGTAGACTTCCATACCGTCTTTAACTTCGATACCGTATAATACCTTACGTGCTTCTGTTGGCAAGTCAAGTACTGAGATTTCCAACTGTGTACCTGTGATACCAGATGACAATACTACGTATGGTCCATCATCGGCAGCAATCGTTACAAGTTCGTTCGTGATATCAATCTTAGCAGATTTCATACCAGTCAATTTCATAGTTGTTGGGACTTTGTTTTCAGCATTAACTTCACCAAATTCAAATCCACGCAATCCAAATTTAACTTTAGACATTCATTAATCCTCGTTTCTTAATTTTTCCAATTGCCAATCAAAAAAACGATACTTTCTTACATTAACCAGTAAGTCAATATCGTTATCTCTGTATCTTGGCAGTTCATTTGTTGTGTAACGCTCAAAACCGTTACTTTCTAAAATCTTATCCATCAATTCAGCAATCTGTTCAGACTGCTTTGCGTTCAAGCACCAATAGTTGATTGTGATCCTGTGTTCAGTCGAGATGGCTTTATCATCTGCAAACTCAACATCATTCTCGTAGGTTGGATAAATACGCATAAATGGAGCAAGCTCCTTACTCAAAGCGTTGGTAGGCCGTTCTGGGATGTCGTAGGTAAAGATACCTTGTTTAAATCCAAGACCGAATTTCTTTCCTCGTAGCTTATCGAGTAAGCTATTCAGTTCTTCGTCATTGCTTAATAACTTATAAGCTATTGTTTCGACTGTCACAATCCCAATCCCTCCTTCACTTTCGTAGCGTATATCTCTTTTACAATTGGTGTTGCTTCGTTAATTGTTCTTTCTTCAAAACCTTGTGCTTTTTGGTATTTCGTACCATCATCGGGGAAATGAATCCGCCAGCCTGTAGCACGACCAAAGCCGATATCTTTCGAGATTAAACCGTGGTCGCCACCTTTAAAGCCTGTAACTTTCGTATCATCTCTAGCATGGACACCGTCCATAACAAAATAAACAGGAGTATTTCGTTTTAAAATCTGTTCCGTTTCGTCTGCTGCTTCCTTAACCGCAGATCGTGCAGCCTTTGGAACTTTGACTTGCAATTCATTCAGTCGTGATAAAATCTGATCCAGACCTTTTGTCATGTCCGCCTCTTGATGCTGATTTTATCCATGTCAAATGATGATTCATCCACATCAACCGATACGATATCGTACTCAAATCCGTTAAATTCAACATGATCTGAGCTATCAAATGGTCGCTCTGGATTGTGACGGATGTACAAGGTTTTCAATTCGCTTGAAGAAACAATTCCTTTAGCTTTTTTGTTGGCCGTCTGGTTTGCTCCTTCTTGAAAGTCTTTTAAGGAAGTTTTAGCAACCTCTGCCCAGCAAGTATAGAGGTTTTTGCGAGATGGAGAGACAACCTCACCATCTTCATTTTGACCTCCAATTTCACGGAAGAACGTTACTCTGTGATTCATTTTTCTTGTTATCATCGAGTTCCCTCCGTGTACGTAGTTGATGGATAATATTAAGTACACCGTTGGCCAGTCCATGACGTTGTGTGTCAGCAGATAAGCCACGATGTTCGTATTCCTCTTTCACTTGCTTTTTAACGGCAAGCGTAAACTTAGCATACTTAGCTAAATCTTGAGGGGTTACATCATTTCCAATAGCAAAACAGATTTCATCTTCTGCAGCATCAATCATTTCTTCAAGCATTTGATCCTCAAAGTCAAAATCAATTTTGCAGTAAAGTTTTACATCTTCTAAATCCGTTACAGCCATATCATCACGCTCCAATCAATGCAAGTAATTGCTCTTTGGTTTGTGATGCGCTGTATGAGATTCCCTTGCTATCGAGATAAGCCATGATGTCAGCTTTGGTGCTACTTGCGGTCGGAGTGACCGCAGACCGTGAGACACCCCCGCTAGTTGGGGGAACATTAGGGCATAGTTACGAAGTAACCAGCTTTCGCATCAGCTTTCTTAACATCAAAGCGTACAACTGCTTGCAAGTATTGACCGTAGATTTCGTTATCAGTCCAACGGAGACCCAATTCTTGACGATCTGCAAAGAGTACAGCACGTTGGATGTCACCGATAAAGGCGTGTGCTTCACCATCTGCACCAAGTGTTGCATCAGAAACTACGAATACTGGATGTCCAAGAAATTCTTTTCCAGAAGCAGATGTAATTGAATCTTGAAGAAGGTAACGGTCATTCTTATCTTTCAAAGTGTCCAATTTTTGGTAGAACGATTGAGAAACCACGAATGATACGTTATAAGCTGGGTCAAGATCTTTGTTTAAGATGTGCTTGATTTCATCAAGGTTTGCAGCACTTTTTGCTTCAAAATCTTTCAAAACAGTTGCAATAGCTTTGTTTGTAGTATTAACCTTGATTTGGTTTGCTGCTTCTGCAACGATTGAAAGAAGATCCACGTCAGCATCGTCAATGGCTTCTTGAGACAATGGAATTGCACCACGGTAAGTCTTAACTTTCCAATCTACGCTTGTAAATTCTGGTTTAGCAAGAGCAGGGTTTTTTTCCAATTCTTCAACACTTACCATTTCTGATGTTGCACGTTTGAGAATTGGGTAAGACCCCTCACCTTTTGATGCTTTGTGGATTGTTGTAAATTGTTTCAAGTCAAGAACGGTTTTAACTTCACGAATTGGTGTAGTTACGATTTCTTTGCTAGTAACCTTTTCAGTTCCATCTTTCTTCAATCCGTCAGCGGTAGGGTTAACTGCTACATTCATTGGAACAAGCACATCTTTTCCGTCTGTTTTAAGTTGGCTATCTACTACCGCACCTTTAGTACGAATGTACTCACCTACTGCTTCACGCATAGTTTTAGTTTCTGTTGCCACTGCATGAGTTTCAGCAGTTTGTGGTTCATTTTTTACTTCTTTAAACAAATTTAATTCCTCCGTCAATGTGTTCAAAGTTTCTTTCTTAACATCGATAGATGCACGCATTTCTTTCGCTTCGTTAAGATCAGCGTTCGCACTATCTTCCAACATAGCTTTTAAATCGCTTGTAGCAGTTTCGATTTCTGCCTTAGTTTCAGCGATTTTAGCTTCTAATTCTTTGATTTTTTCATCAATCATTTAGGTATATTCCCCTTTCTTTTAAAGACCGTTTAAGATGGTCTCTTTTTCTAGCTCAAATAACATCGCTTGAGCTTCTTTTGCATTCGATTTCTTCCGTGAGTAAAAGTCATCGATGACAGCTTGCGGTAGTAGCCCACTTTCGAGGCTTGCTACTGCTCCTAAATCTTTCTCAAAAGTCATCAGTTCATCAGCAAAACCTTTTTCAATTGCTTCATTTGCAGACATAAAGGTCTCATTCTTCATCATTTCAAAGATTTCATCTTCTGATAAACCAGTCTTTGAGACATACGCATTAATAATCGATTGGTCGCTAGACTTGAGAGCATTTACAGCTTTCTCTAAATCATCACTATTCCCAGATGCTCGTGTAAGTAGTGCTTTATGGATCATGATTTGAGCAGTTGGGCTCATTTTGACCGTATCTGCTCCCATAATCGCAACACTTGCAGCACTCGCAGCCATTCCAGTGACTTCTACGGTTACATGGCCCTCATAATTTTTGAGAGCTGTGTAAATTTCGCTTCCTACTGTCACAAGACCACCGTTGGAATTGACTTCTAATGTGATATCCTCGTTGATATCTTCTGGAAATTGATCCGTAATCGACTTTGCGCTGACTGCCTCCAAACCGAAAAACTCATACGCTTCGTATTCATTATTCGAGATCAGAGGCCCTTTCATCTTGATTCTCTTTGCCATTTTCATCCTCACCCCCTTTCATTGCTTGGTATTCCTCTTTCTTATCGAGGAATACATAGTTCAAGCTGGATTGGTAACGATCCATGTTAGGATCAGACGAACGCTCTTTACCAAGCTCCACGCGCCCCTCATTGGGTGTGATAACTTGGTTAATAATCAACTTCGTGATTTCGTCTACGTTCCGACCTGTTACGCTTCGAGTGTCAAACTCAATCTTAAATAGTTTGCGTTCTTCATCGCCAAGCACTTTAAGGGCAAGTTCACTAGTGATTGCATCAAAATAAAACGGCAAGTCGTTCGCTACATAATCCTCAGCCAACTGCGCTACTGACTGGTTAGGACTATTCACACCTAACTTATAGCTTGGTACACGCAATGCTTTCGCTATCTGTGCAGTCGTAAAGTTATTAGATGTAATCAGTTGCAAGACATTCGTGTCAATCTCTAGTGGTGTGTACTCTTGCGTATCGTCAAATACTAATGGACTGCCACCAGTTGAACCCTCACGCATTTTCTCAAAGTCCATACGGGCTTTTTTGCGGGCTTCACCATTCAACTGAGCGCCTTTTAGCTTGATAATTCCGCTAGAAAAACCATCACGGAAGAATTTAATTAATGTATTCAGCCCACCATCTTGCAGACTGATCTCACTTCCGAGGGAAAGTAGTGGAGATCGTCCTAAAATGGTATCGTGACTAAAGAATTTCCAGTGAATGACATCTTCCGCTTTACATTCAATCGCCTTACCCGTTAAACGGTCACGGAAAGTATATATCAGTCTGTGGTCGTTCGTTTCCTCTACAGTCGTTTCAGACGGTCTGTAGAATTGAAATTGAAGTGCTTTTTCAGTCTTAGGGTCTCGTAAGATTCGAGAAAATGAATTGCCTGTTAGAATCGCGTTAACGGTCATTGCGAACTTCCATGTCCGTGCTGACACGTTACCAGTCGATTTAACGTTTAAGAGATAGTTCAAATCCGCATCTTGCTCGATGTTCCCAGTAAAATCTTTCTTTAATAATGGGAATCGTGCGATATCTCCAGCGATGATGGTGACTGCCGTTAAGATATCGCTGTTTTTTAACGCAGAAATTCCCGTGTATTCTGGGGAGTAGTTGCCAGAAAGCACGGAAGAAATGTAATCATCATAAGAGGGCTTGGTTGATCCCAATGGTTGAAAGAAACTCATATAATCTCACCTCCTTTCTATCCATTGAAATCAATGTTTCTTATGTTTGCGTTCGAGTCGTTTGATTTTGTTACCAAAAAATTCAATGACATCTACTGTGTCTTGAGTGAATTTAAAAAAGTCATTCTCTAAATACTCAATACGCTCCAGCAACTCGTATTTCTTCTTGATTCGTTTCTTCATTGCGCACCTCCCCGATCAATGTAAATGGCTAAAATAATCAAGATCAATCCAGTCGAGATAAATCCAACCACTGGATTTACCAAGAAAAGACCGTAAATTAAAAACCCTATGCCGATCAGCAATAGGATTGTGTGTATATATTTCAGTAAGATCAAAATAGGCTACCTCCTCCCAATATTTTCTCGTTCGTCCAGTAGCCAGACCCGTCAAATGGTTCAAGGTAGCACACTGCATAAGCATCTAGTAAAGCATCTAGTGGGTCAATTTTATTGCTATTTTTATCTTTATCAATACGCATACCGTTATTATCAACCTTGACACGCGCATTATTGATAGCCATAGTAAGCAACTGATTCCCAGCGTGTTTGATTGTGCCTTTTAAGACTTCATCTCGTAGCTGTCTGGTTGGCATATTCAAAACCATTGTGTTTTGTCTAACTTCGATCAGTGGCCACTCTGGATGTCGTTTCTCAATCATCGCAATCAATGAGCTAAATTGGTATGGGTCAAAGCATATCGCTTGTAACTCCCACTCATTCATATAGATCATCTCTTCCAATTTCTCAAGGACACGCTCATCATCAATCACACCACTTTCAAGCGTAGTGATCTCACATTCTCCCATACGCTCTAAGTTGGTATAAGAGACACCATCGCGCTTTTCTTTAGCGACTAGTCCATATTTAGTAGCTACAAAGGAGAAACTATCGCAAAACCAATAATCGTCCATCTGGACCATCGTGGATATAGCGAATAAGTCGTTAACCTTACCAACATCGACACCAATCCAAACCCTACGCTTACGTGTGTTTGGCTTTTCATCGAGTTTAGCTTGTTGCCAGCTTGCTTTATCCATGTATGAGCTTTCAGATGATTGTCTCCACATATTAAAGTTCTTAACTAGCACTTCATTAACTGTGCCAGTTTCAAGAGATACTTTCCTACGTGTTCTTAGATAATCAATCATGTTATCATAGAGCGCTTCAACTTCTAGGATAGGGTTTGACTTAATCCAGTTGGCTTCATCTTTGATTTCTTCTTCGTTATCTTGTTCTGCGATAAATGCAAAATAACCATCGTCTGTGATCTCATCATTTAAAATCCGTTCAATGTATGGATATTCGATTGTATGCATTGGTACATTCAAATCAAATCCAGCTGTTGAGATAATCAAAATCAATGGATTATCTAACTGCCCTTGACCAGATTCAAGTAGCTCGATCATTTCATTCGTTTTAGATGCTGCAAACTCATCCAGCACACCCACATACGGTTCAAATCCATCGACTGCCCCCGTATCGCGGGAAAGTGGTCGTATATAAGATTCATCAACTAGATTTCTCAGCTCCTCACGCACTCGTTTAGTAGCCTTGCGGACATCTTCATCTTGCGCCCTCAAGGCATCCAACTGCTTACGTGCCATCTCGAACGCGATCTTCGCCTGTGTTTTATCGTTAGCTGTACAAAATAGTTGTCGTGACATCGCTGGGTTGCGACCAAACAGAAATTCATAGAGCAAGATACCAGCTACAAGAATCGTTTTCCCGTTCTTACGTGCCAGCGATATCATTGCTTTTCTAAAACGTCTGATAGTTTTATCTGATTTTCTGCGCCAGCCGTATAGACTAGCGATGATGAATTTCTGAAACTCAGCTAGTGGATAAGGTTTGCCAGTTTTGACATCTGGGAGGATTTCAATGAAATCAATCGGGTTCTGCGCCATATCGGGAAAGTAGTCGTAGTCGCTGTTTAGAATATTCTCCAAATCTCTCATGTGTCGCAAGCACGCTTTATAGACTTTCTTGCTGACAATACGTTTCCCATCGACAACATCTTTAGCGTACTTGTAAGCTACGTCTTGATATTTCTTATCTACGATTGTTTCAATCCTCCTTTCTGACAAAATACAGACCGTGTAGGAATCGAACCCACGACTACAAGGTTGGAGCTTGTCATGTTACCTCTACACCAACGGCCTAAAATAAAAAGCCATTTCATTAAGAAATAGCTTCATCCTCCGAATTTATCAAATATACTGGTTTTCTTCTCTTCCACTTGTGGTACATATAATTTCATACGACTGTCCACCGTCAAACCAAGCTGTGATGCTGCTCGTGTTAAGTTAGTAGTCGCACGTTCGAGACTATAGAGCATCTTATTTGGTAAGACTTTACCACTGCTAGTCTCGTATACATATCCCTCTTTCTGCAATCCGCGAGAGATTTCTTTATAGACCGCATACCACGTACAATAGGTCTCTAAAATCGCTCTATCAAGATTTCTGAGGGGTAGCTTTCGCAGATCATTAATCACACGCTTGTATTCTGCTTTTGCAATCGCATCGAAGTGTTTTGGTGGTGTGATCTGCAATGCTTCCAAACCGTCAGAAGCCTTATCCTCAATCTTCTTTCGTGCGATCTTCTCTTCTTTGGTTAAATGGCTTTTAGCAGTCGCTACCAGCTTCATTTTTCGTCCCATGTTGACACCTCCTTTACTCAAATGACTTTTCAAAAACGGAATTTTTCGTACAAAAGAGGCCGCGTCCTTTGAATCACGAACTATATAGCCCCGTTCATAAAATTGTGGGGGTAAATTCCGAACATTATTTAAAAATCATCCGTGTTCGTTCATCCAATACCAACCGTTCGGTTCGGTCGGTTGACACTATCGACAATCACAATAGATTGTTACGATAGAGAATTGCTCTCTTATCATTGCATCTTTTGCAACTTGCTTTTAGATTACTTCTATCTAATCTTCGATTCCAATCAGCTTTCAATGGAATCACATGATCACTCATTGTAGCTTCGTCTCCACAATACTCACAAACATAATCATTCTCAAGTAGAACCAATCGAGATAATGCTTTCCATTCTTTCGAATTATAAAATGCTTTAGCTTCTCGATCATACTTCCATCGCATACGATTGTATTCCCTGTACTCGTCTTGCCTTGATCCATAATCAGACAATACTCTTTTGCCTCTTGACATTGTTAGCTTTTGTGGTCTCATACTATCACCTTTTTAAATATCAAAAAGAGATCCGCAAAGCTATTGCAGATCATTGGTACTAAATAAGGAGACAAAACAATTAGGCTTGTGAACGTTTCTGCTGCCTTACGAATCTCTTTCTGTATACTATATTATCAGCTTGTGTGTATCATTTGTTAACATTTAGTTCATTTCTTAAATGTTCAATCGCTTTTGTTCTTGCTCTTTGGATTGTTGCATGAGAACAATTCAATTCTCTTCTGGTTTCTTGCCATGAGTAGCCATTAACGTACATTAATCTCAATACGATATTCTCCAGCGGGTCATCTAAATCCTCAATGGCATTAATAAGGCGCGTGCGTTCTTCCATGAGCTGATGAATCTCCGCACGAATCTTTTCCGCCCCGTCAATGATTTTAATGTTTAAATCTTCCGTGGCATTTCCATGCTTACTAACTTTCGGCTCGTCTGAATATACCTGCCCCTTTAAAATAGCAGACCTGAGGTTTTCGATCTCCTGCCGTTTGGATTTGATTTTGATATCAATATACTTTAATGCAGATAGTCTACTTGCTATGTTCACCACTTACCTCCGTTTTGATTTCCGAGAATTTAATTTCAGTCATCTCAAAATCATTCATGAATTTATCATAACTGGTAACGTACTTCTGACCACTCTTGATAACTTTGTAAATAATCATCGTGCTGTAATCAAAGTCATATCTTGCGTTAAGAATAACACGTACAAGGGTTTCATCGTTTTTCTTCTTCCATATAGTATGTGGTATTGGTATTTCCATATTAAACCTTACCATGTTAACCTCCTACCCTATTCAAATCAGCCACCTCTTTCAATTCCTCTGCCCTTTGTCGTTCTCGCATCTGGTACTCACTGTTTAATTTATTTAAAATAACATCCTGCGCATTATTCTGTTCTGCCAATCGCTGGATAGACAGTTCATGCTCTTGTACCGTCCATTCGAGATCATGGCATTTATTATTTAAATCATTGATCCGTGAATTAAGATTAATACACACGATCAGAAATACTAACGATACTGATCCGAGGATTGTGTAAAATAGTTTAGTCATGTATACCCTCCACTTCAAGAATACGATCAATGATATCCTTTAATTCTCGTAAGTCTGAGAAAGTAGGACACGATTCATAAAGATCATCAAAATAATTCTCAGTAATAAAGAATGGTTCATAACCATATTTCGCTCCGATATTTGATAATACAGCGAATTCTAAACGATTATTTATCTGAGCTATTGAAAGCACCTTATCTTCATTAATCGGTATATGTACATTATCCAAACTCATCATTTCTCCTTTCTAAGATCAGTAGTTGCCAGTTTACTTGCGTTCATCTTACCAACGTTCACATTTAGACTTTTGTTTGTTTTCAATGTTGTTGTTTTATCGTTGATTTTTCTGCTTTTAAATGCAATCACACTAGCCCAGATCAGACCAGAGAGCCAGACTGCTGCGAATAGTAGATATATAAAGTTTTGCAAGTCCATTTCACTACCACAATACACCTTTCAATTTATTAAATTCTTCCTTTGGAATATCTGATTTAAGAGTTATCTCAAAATTTCTAAAGCCAATTTCACTAGTTGACAATTTACTTGCATTAATACTTCCAGAGTTAATGTTTCTAGCATCTGGAATACATTCTTCAACAATGTTTCCCATTGCAATAAATGTCTTACCGCCATCTGTGCTGAATTTCAAGCCTATTGGACGGCTGTTATACATTTTACGGTACTTTCTAATCAGTCGTTTTCTTGCTTTATTTAATGACATTTTCTTACCTCGTTTGTAATTCTATTGCGTTCAACTCGCAATTTTAAAACTAGTATCATCACCAAAGCACACAAGTGTTGTTTCTTCTTCCCATTGACTTTTAGTATATGGGTATCTGTTTGGTCGTGTCATTCTGTTACCTCCTCAACTGTGAATTTAATTCGATGACTTCCGACATTAAAGAAATTCTCAATAGCTATTTTCTTATCACTAGATACAATGTTCATTGCACCTTCCATTACCTTTTTGCCAAACAAAAATTGATTTTCGTAAAAACGCTTTTCAATTTCATCTAATTTTTGATAAGGTGACACGTAATTTTGCTCAATCCCCATCTCCTCTTTAAATTTTTCCTTTTCTTCTTCTGGAGACAACGAATGATTATAGATTTCTGGAAAATTGAGTTCTTTTAATTTCTCCAATCCTCTCATCATTTCTGAATAAGCGTTTCTTTCTTTTGCGTATTTTTTATAATTCGCAACTCCTGGTTGTTGCTTTGATAAAAATTTAATTTCAGCATTGGTTAATTGGTACTTGATAAACATTTGAGCGTCTATCCAAAAGACATCTGGGTCTCCTCTATGCCAATTAAAGTCATTTCGCTCTAAATCCAATAGTAAATCAACTACTTCTTGGCCGCGCTTACTTTCTAACAATTCGTTATTTATAGGCTTAGTTGCCATAACTTCAGCAATCCATTCTAGCCAAACTTCATCTTCCATTTATTCCACCTCCTCGATCTCAATCGACGCTTTGCCATTTGGATTTCTGCGTTGATAAACATTTGTAGCGTAGTACTTTAATTTTTTAACGTCAACGCCCGTTTTACAACTAATTTCTTTTAAATTTCCTATCATTATAAATTTATCGCCATCATAATAAGCGAAGTCATTCTCCCAATTTCTCATCTAATTTACCTTTTTTTAAAGCTACCCCAATTTTTTCGTTATAGTAACTCAAAATCTTACTTTGGTTTATTTTTGTTTGCGTGATATTGTCTATAAAAAATTCCAAGCCTGAACTCATTTTATCTAATAACTTGACCGCTTTTAGTTGGTATTCCATGTCAGGTACATCAATCGTCAATTTTGATAATCTAGCTACCGACAAACCTGGTTGATTACTACCATCAGCGCACCGTTCTATCTCTTTACGGTTCATCAGCAACCAATGAAATAAATATCGCTTGTCTATCATTTCTTTCGGTTCGACCCTAAAACTATCCCCGTCTATCCAAAATGGATCATGATGGAAATAGACTGCACCAATCGTCCCCTTGCGAGTCAAGCGGATTGTGTCGCTTTCGCAATTAAACTTATCTGTTGTGCCTTTCGGGTTCATACCAGCACCATAGATAAAATAAGGTCCATCTGTTGTTTTTGTCCTAGCACCAGAAATAAGCTCACAAACTTCTAGCAATCCATGCTTTGTTATCTTGTTCGGTTTCATTCTAATCCAACCATAAAATTATAAGCTAACAAATAATCATCTAAAACCTTGTGGCATTTTGTTATGAATGATTTTAAATCAATATCTGCATTGAAGAATTGAATCAGAATCAATTGACTAGCTAGATGCTTTTCAAGGTGGTCAATTGCCATTTGATCTAATTCAGCATTTACTTTATCAATATCTATTTCTTCTTTTTCTATTGGTTTTCTTGGTGCTACCCATCTAAAATCTGAATCTAGCGTGCCAGATTCTTCATATTCAACATTTTTGGTTTTGCAGTCGTAAATCTCTTTTGAAACTTCAGGGCTATTTTTTTCTTTGTCAATAACCAAGAAAATCACGTTGATAGATGTGTCTTCAAATCCATTTTGAATCTCATTTAATTCAACTAAATTGTTACCAACCAGCTCTCTCATTTTCTTTTCAGATTGACGATAAGCAATACCGGGAAACATAATATAAAATCCGTAGCGCTTGGTATAATTCATGGATTTCAGTAAGAAGATATCATCCACAACGCCCGATTTTTTCCACGGATACAATTCTTTAATAGCCTGTTGGTCTTCTTCTGGTAAATCTTTCAACTTCATAGAATAGGGCGGATTCATTGCGATTGCATCCACTTGCACATCTGATTGAAAAGTGAAGAAGCTCTGATTGTTCACAACTGCATGAGGAAAGTTTGTTTTCAATGCTTCGCAACTTTCCTGTTGAATTTCTACCGCATGAAAATCAGTCATACTAATGAACTGTTCTAGCTGTCCAGACCCTGCTGCTCCATCGAAGACAGATATATTTTCACCACAATATTGCTTCACTTTATTAGCCAAGTATTCACGTAGCGTTTTTCCTGTCACATATTCTGCAAATTTATTAGCTTTCTCACGGTTATTGTGCTCAACAAACGTCATTCTTCCACCTCCTCAACTTCGAACAATGGGCTATTAAACACTTCACCAAACCCAGCATCTTCCAGCTCTTTACGGGTGTGACTTCGTCTAAAATATCCACTCTCATGTTTCATTCTAAAACTCCATGTATTTGATCCCATTCCATAGTATAGACATTCAAAACATGAGTCCACCCCCTTCATCTTCACTGTATACTGCTTCTCTTTTTCGACCTCGTAGCCGTCAAGCCAAGCGCGAGCGAGAATGTCAATATTTCCCAGCGTATAAAACCAGATAGAAACTTCCGAGTCTCCCGAATATTCGCTAATATGTTCAAATAAATCGTCCAAATCCCATTCGTAGATTCTTGCTTCTTCAATCAAATCCGCCACAAACTGCAGCACTGTGACTTTCTGCGGTTCGTCTAGTTGTTTCAGATCTTTCAAAACTTCCTCATAAGCCTCCGTTTTGTAGTAATCTCCATAGACTTTATGGGCTTTATTCAAAGCGCTTTTATATTTTTCAATCAACTCTTGTTTATTCATCTTTCAGTCCCTCTTCTTTCCGCTCGCTGATTCTAGCGGCTTCGATATTTCCAGCTTTTATAAGACTTGCATCAATTTCCCCAGCATCAACATTTAGCAAATCCTCCTCTTTCACAAACGTTCCATCAATCCATTTACCCTTGCGGTCCTTGATCTCGTTATATGCGATCTCAAAGCAATCCACAAAATCGTAGTTGAGTGCCTTACTAATAGATTTAAGATAAGCCACCGCACGCACTAGATTATGTTTGCACATCTCTTTGCTCGCTAAATCCTGCGACAACTGGAACTCTGAAATATTAGCGTTCAACAATTTAAAACATTCCATTGCTTCTCTTGGTCTAACACCATCTGCGATCTTGAAGATACTGTGTACATCCTCTTTGATTAACAATGCCAGCCCTACAATCACGACTGCACAATCACCGATACTATCCTTAGTCAGCTTCTCATTTTGTTTGAGATAACCAGCGCATAGCTCGCCAAACTCCTCGCTTAATTTAAGAGCCTGCTTATCCAATCGCCCACCGTGTTCCAGGTCACGATCCACAAACCATTTCTTTGTTAACGTTACTAATTCCTGTTCTAAAACCATGATATTTTTATTAATCCTTTCTTTAATTGCTCGTGATCTTCCAATCACCGCCGTTTTACCAATGTTTTTTTTGTATGAGCAGGTTACTACTTGTATCTTCTAGTCGCTGTCGATCCAGTCTGATTGACCGTTTAATTAAATCAATTTCCATAATAATCTCTATCTACTTTACTAAAATAGGGGAGTTGCTCTGCTCCCCTTTTTCAGAAAAACTAGATTAGAGGGCCTTTCTAATTTTATAGTGAGCAATGACCAGCGAGTGGACTTGCACCACTCTGTTTGCGCTAACACTGGCCAGCTATCGGGACGGGGCGATAGCAGTAAAAAAATGTAACAAAAAATTATAAGGAGTCCACGAATGTTTCCGTCCTAATCCTATAGAGGGAATCGAACCCTCTGAGGTTTCCAAGCCTCGCCCAGCATAGGACGCAATGGATCAACGGCATTGCTCTGAATTATCATTAGTTTGTTGATCGGTCGGGAACGTATATCAGATTCCCTGTATGTAAATTTATGTAAGAAAGGACTCTCCTTTATTTATTTATCGGTTGATATACAGGTTTTTGAACCGTGTGTTAAGGCATAAAACCAGTAGTTTTATCACGATTCGGTTGAAGCCCCTCACGTAGCTTCGGCATCAGTGTATAATATTTTAGTTTGTGAGGTTATGACTGACAGACCTGTTAAAATCTGCCAGCCTTAACACTTATTTAAATGTCATCGTCATTCGTAGCAACTCCCGATTATTGGTTATTGTTACTTGTGCTTCCTGTTTCTTCATCGCTATCTTCAACAATTGGTTATTTAATATCTTCCGCTGTTTCATTTTTTTCTGTTCCAGTTGTTCCAGAGATTGGAGCTGTAACTGTGCTTGTGCCAGTTCTTGCTGTAGTTGTTCCTTGTACTTCATTTGCATATACTCCACGGACGATATCCAGCGCTTCTTCTACACTACGTGCAATTCCTGCAAGTGCGCCACGCGCTTTAACTGTTTTAATAAATTGTTTTTGTTCTGGTCTCACTCGACCGTTTGCGTTTTTTACTTCGATGTAAAATATTTTCCCATCGGGTCTAAATCCGTATAAATCTGGATGGCCTTTCGGTAGTCCCGTATCAAACCATCGACCATCTGCGGTTTTCACTTTCCCGACATTTGCTCTGAATACTGTATAGCCATTTTCAGTTAAGGCCACCCGTATTTCATTCTGTATAGTATGTTCAGTTTTCACAATATCCTCCGAAATGTTACCGTTTATGCTTTAGAAAGAGTAACATCTCTTAGCCCTACAGCCCCAAGGGATTAACACAACTTTTTTTTGCGATGTTACCGTTAACCGTATCGTTTCTATTTATATATATTTTATTTATTTATTTATTTATTATTTCAATAGAATAGAAAGGTAACAAGGTAACAAAGCTAATGCAAACCCTTGGTATATAAGGCTTTAAGTATGTTACCGTTTACGATTTTAAACGGTAACTAAACGGTAACTTTTTCATAACCTGTTGTAATGATTTCATTTTCATCATTAGCCCAAATGAATCCCATATAGTAAGGTGGAACATCTGCAGACGGGATGAATTTTCCTAACGGACGAAATCTCTTCTTAACCCATTCGGGAGGAATGTTTTTCGCTAACTGATTTTCAAACTTCCGTTTAGTTAGTTTAGTCACTCCCTCATCCTTGCACCATTCCTGATACAACCACCACAAATACCTTGACGGGAGGCGGGTGGACTCGAATTTGTTAAACCACTCCATGACGAATGCTTTAACCGTGTCATTCGATTCTTTGAAGTCTTCGAGAGCTTCAAGGGATGCTTTCGGTTCGATAAACCGTTCGAATGAAATTTCAAGTGCTTTCTTCAAAACGTATTCCAGTACTTCCTCACGATAGATATAATCGTCTTTGATTGCCCAGTTATCATCCTCGTTGGAGAATGATTTTTTAAACGGGATAATCGCAAACCGTCTATATGTACCGTTGGTTTTATTTTTAAATCGTGGGAGTTCGTTGGTTGATTGGATCACGGTTTTCTTAAACACCGTGGTGTATGGCTGTTTGTTTTTTTCTTCAACCAGTACGGGTTCACCAGTTACAACACTATTAAAGTTTGAGGATTCGTCTACATAGATACCAGCCTGTACATCATCACCAATCACGACTGTTTTCCCCTCAATCATCGAGAGTGAGAAACGTTCTGCAAATTGATTGATTTTAAGGCTGGCCACGTTTTTCATTCCGACCACATTCGTGATTAATTGCTGGACTGTACCCTTACCATCGTTCCCCTCACCGACAAACCAAATAGATTTGCGGTATGAGTAGTTACCGTTTAGGCTTGCAGAAATGACTTGCCAGATGAGATGCACCAGCTCCTCATCACCACTCATTAAATCCAGTAACCAATCATCTACGTTCCAACCGTCAATTGTTGGAGATTTTGCAAAGTGATTGTATTCAGTAGCGATGGTTGAAAAAGCTACGAATTCGTGTGTAAATCCAGTAAGAATTTTTCTTTTCTTATCGTAGATACCGTTTTTTACTAAGATGAAACGCTTAGGGTCTTTGTATTCCCCTGTTGAGAAGTTACATGAGAAATGCTCATGTTGGTTAACTCGTGGAGTTGCTGATAGCATAAAGAGTACATTCTTTGCGCGTGCCTCGCTAAAGTTTGGTTCTAACAATCGAATAATTTTATATGCGTAGCTGGGGTCTTTATGATAATATCCATGATCTGGATCATATACCGCTACACGGTCATTCGATAGATTGACGATGTAAAGAATTTCTTCCATTCCTTGCGCTACTGCCAATTCAGTAAGGCGCGTGGGTGGGTTCTTCTTTGGTGTTACTGTGTTCGTGACTGGATCATAATCGTTCTTATGTTCTTCCAGCCAGCGCTCACGATAGTCACGACACGCTAACCGAATTTCTCGCCAATCGTTTGGTTTTTCGATGATTTCGATAAGATGCCGTTGTTGTTGCATTTCTCGATATTGCTGTTTTAATAATTCAAGATCCATCCATATCCTTTCTAAGCATACTTTCAAACGTGCGGTCTAATTCGCTCTGTGGGAGACTTTCTGGTGTGTAGTGGTTTGCTAACTTCGCAAGCATATAAATCGCATCTACTTCCACCCCTCTAAGGAGCAGGCCACCGATAAAACTCGCAAGTGCGTTATTTCTACCACCTTTATCACCCAGACCGAATACGACTTGTTCGAATAGTTTTGCTGTTTTGCTTGAATACTCACCTTTCTGATAATCCGTGGTGAAGTTCACCTTGGATTTTTTCTTTTCGGTTTTCAAGATTTCTAAAATCTCTGGTGGACATTCAGCGATAGGGTGCTTATTCTTCCACTTATACTGACCTTTAGAATTATTGCTAGGCGGTACTAAGATGTAATTGTTTTTGTTTGCTTTAATATCTATACCAGCTTTAATCCGTATATCTTGACTTATTTCAATCCCTTGAGGTTTCTTTAAGTAGATATGCTCTCCACCGCTTGGGGTGGTTACTCTTAGCGTGTCCGGTATGTACTGCGATAATTCCCAATCATTTAACGACTGGTAGCCGTTTTCGGTTTTATTGACATCTATATCAATGACAAAGAAGTCTACTGTTCTGAGCGCTATATTCGCCTCTGGTTCTTCGTGCCAAAACCGTTTGATATCTTCAGCGGTAAAGGTGCTATCTTTAAATTTAGTGATAGCACGTTTACTACGCTTGTCGATTGGAATGACAGAAAAACCATTTGCTTGATAATTCAGCGCGTAATCTACCATTCCTACCATAGTCTTAGAATGGCAAATCTAAATCTTCGATCTGTTGATTCGTAGACGGTTTAACCTCACCAGCGAAAGCTGGCAATTCTGATTGCTCCATCTTCGTTACATTCAGATTTTCGTAAGTCTGACCGTTGTATTCTGATGTAACGTTTTTAACAGTTACTTTAAGTGATTTACCACGGATCAGTTCAAGGAATTGGTCGATAGAGTTGATCTCAACTCCCTCGGGAATTTTTACCGCTTTGGCATAACGTTGAAGCGCCCACGTTGGATATTGAAGTGTTTCTTTATTGATCCAAATCTTGTCAAAGATTAAGTTATTACGGAATTTCTGCTGGAAATCATCCCGAATTTTAAGGCGGATGTCCAGGAAATCTGTACCGTTCTTACTTGCGTTCTGCTCCGCTTGTGAGACGAATACCTCATACGTTCCGTCTGTGATAGATGCGAATTGTTCTGCTGCTTCATAGTTTACTGAGAATAGTGACATAATAAGTTACCTCCAAATGTTTAACCGTTTTTGTTGAAACCATAACCAGCCGTTGGCATATCCTTTTAAGTTTCTGAATGCCTTTAATTCGGCTAGGTTTTGGCATTTTGTATATTGTTTTCCATATTTTTTAACGCGACAATATACCATCGCTTCATCTTTTCTGACTTCGATTTCTTCACCGTTGACATTGATGAATACCATTTCTTGATCTATCTTTGTAAGCTCAATTTCTGAGCGTTTATCGTCTAAGTTTATGACGATTTTTGGTTGAATGATAACCGCCCCACAATACGGGCAACAATTATCTTTCATCTGCTCTCTCCAAAATGTCGCAAAACATTGTTCACAAGTTTTTGGAGATTTTTCGGCTGGTTTTTTTGTTTTAGAAATTCCAGCTAGTGTCCAATCCCGATCATCGTTTGGTAATCCATGTCTTAAATGGTTGCCTACGTGGTCGATAAGGATTGCACGTTTGCCCTCTCTGGGGTTAAGTGGTCGCATTGCGAATTGTAAGTATAACGACAGAGATGCTGTTGGCCGTAGCATGATACAGACATCAACATTCGGTAAGTCGATTCCCTCAGTGAATAGATTTACGTTTACCATGATGGCTATTTCACCATTCCGAAAGGCTTGCATATATTCTTCACGCGCTTTTTTATCTGTCTGACCTGTCACGACTACCGCACGATAACCGTTATTATTAAATCGTTCTGCGACTTTTTCAGCGTATACTACGCTGTGGACATATACGATAGCTTGTTTACCGTCTGCCAACCGTTTATAGTGGTCGATAAAATCGCCATACTCACCCTTGAAATCAAGAGCATCGTCAATCGAACTGTTGGTAAATTCTCCAGATCGTTTTCTTAATTTCTTTAGGTCTAACAGATTGATAGAGTAGTAATCAAATTCGGATATGTTCCCGTGTTGCTGTAGCCATCGAATGGATTTACCGATGACTAGATCATCTGCTAAATCATCGAATCCAGCCCCATCTAATCGAATTGGCGTTCCCGTAAAGAATAACTGAGTGGCATTTTTGAAGTATTTCAATATCGTCTGATATTGCTTGGCTTTAATGTGGTGGGCCTCATCGACTAATACCACATCGAATTGCGGGAGGGAGTCGAGTTTTCGAACCAGACTGCCAACCGTACCGATGGTTACATAATCGAGATTGACTTCACCACGTTTAAATGTTTCTTCGACCTGCTCATTTATTTCTTTTCGATGGCTGAAAAATAGTACGTGTTTTTGTTTGTCAGTAGCATTTTTTGCAATGTGCGACATGACTACCGTTTTTCCAGAGCGTGGTTACGGGGGCGATTGAACCATGATTTTTTTATGTCCATCAATCATAGATTTTTTTATATCCATGATTAATTCTTTCTGATAATCACGTAATTCAAACACCACTAATCATCACCCCCTTTAAATAACTCCTCAACTTTACAGCCTTTTCGATTGTCTAAGCGGTTTTTAGCATACACGCTAGCGGATGGTTGTAGGATAAACCCTCGTACTTCCTCGCCATCGTCCGTGGTTTTTTTAATCAGACGGGCGACCACGTCAGTCAATCCAAGGAAGTTGTTTAAAATTTTAGGTCGAATGTCTGGCATAGCACGATTGTAGATCATGCCGTTCTCATCCGTCCATTGGTCGCTTGCTTCCCACGCTGTGAATACGATTCGTTTATTAAGCTGGAGCAATGCCCGTAGACTATCTAAGATCGTAAAGTCTACTCGTTGGTAATCTGCCTGCGATGGTACTCGATGGTTTTTACCATCACGACCAAGGTTTGCAAGACACGCACGGAATAGCTCAGAAACGTTATCGACTACGATTGTGTCGTATGGTTCACCAGCACCATTTAGTAGCTCTTTAACGACCGTTAACCACTCATCCCAAATCTTGTGCGTGTCAACATCTGCAATATCAATGTTTTCGCATCCCGCCAAGACTTTAGCAGATTTATCAATGTTAATGACTAGTGTCTTACCCTCGATGTATTTAATCGCGCTGGTCTTACCAAATCCTGGATTTCCATAGATTAAGTAACACGCATCGTCATTCGTGATTTTCGTTGCCCGTGTGATTTTCATCGATCTTTCCTCCATCCATATACTCGCTCAGAATCGCACTCGTATCGCACATCATTCGCACTTGTCGTTTGCGTTCTTTAAAGAGTTCTTCTACTAACTCTTTCGGTATCGTGTGCCGATATCGTTTTAAGACTTCCTCAATAGCCAGATTGATTTCCTCTTCTAGCATTTTTGTGTAAGTCCCTGTGTTAATCAGTAGCGAATCTGCTGTAACGTTGCCAAACTTATCGTGATAATCTGGCGCACATACTAATTCGTATTTCGTGTTAACGTAAAATCTCATTGTTACACCTCTAATCTGTATAGATTTTAATTCCACTGGCTGTTACGTCGAAACCGAAACATAAATTTCCATCATCACAAATTAAAGCTAGTTCAAGAGTGGTTAACTTAGGTTTGTTCTTGATGATAAAGTAAGTTTTGTGTCCATAGCCTGTGTAGTAGTCGTATACAACATCTACGTTTTCTTTTTCCTCATCACTCATGAAAGTTTTGTAATAGTGTTGGTTAACGATTTTGTATTTTTCTTTTAATTCAGCAAGGGCAAGTTTATTGGATTTACGTTTTTCTTCTTCATTCTCTGTGTAAGCCCACGCAGAATAAATTTTATTTTTAGTTGTCATTGTTACACCTCATCATCATCGCCTAACCACCGTTTAAATGATCCAGTTCTTAACCATAAATCTGGGTCGTGGTAGTCGATTTCTTCTTCAATTTCATAATCACAATCATCATCAAATGGAAGCATGATTATTTCCCCAATTGTCTGAGTGCGAGTGTTTGCGTGCATAAGCTAGATCAGCTTGAAACGCTTGGTAACCCTCGTTAAATTTCTCTTGCAGATCTTCTTCATACTGCTTCATGATTGCATCTTGTTTGGCTTGACGGGCTTTCTTCCGTTGTGCGCGTTTAAAATCCCATACAGCCCCAGCGAATCCAGCGGTGAAGAATAATCCTGCAACTGCCATTGTTCCTAATAATTCGTTATACATTTTGTATTTCCTTTAAACTCCCAATTGTTTTTCTTTTTTAAGATTTTCTAGCATCTCTGCAAGTGTTTCTTTTTTAGCACGATAGCGATTCCGACTTTTCCATTTGACAAACAATCGAAATCCTTCGTAGTTGATAAAGACAATCTTATGTGTTGGATTATCAATGAATTGCTTAAAATCAGGATGCTCTCGCATCTCAGTGGCCCAGACTTTTGCAGTTCCAACTGTGAGACCTTCCCACATCTGGCAAAGATGTGTATAATCTCCATGAGTCGCTTTTTCGTTAATTCCTACTGGTTTGTAGGTAATTTCCATAGCTTTTCCTCTCTTTCTGTGATATAATTCAGTTAGTTATTTTAGTGAGCGCCTGACTTTTTTAGGTGCTTTTTTATTTAGTTATATACTGTTACGGTATAGACTATCTTGCTTGTTCTATCACTAGAATGTACTGTTGACTTCTCGACTGTTATATCTGCTGTATTATTGGCCATTTTGAAGAACAAATACAACAAACATTCTCGTAAAATTTTTAATTTTAAGGGAACGGATAGAAATTCTTTGATTTCAAGTTCAATCTGGCTTTCATTCATATTTACTCCTTTCAAACCAATGCTTTTACCGAATTTTAAAATCTTCAATCACACGAGCAATGAACTGGTTTGCTTGTGGATTTTTTAATTTACCGTTCAGGATATTAGTTACATCTTGACGAGTCATGCTATACTGTACCGCTAGCGTCGCCATCGTCAGATTGTGTTCTTTTAGATAATCTCTTACCTTTTGACGTCCACCATCCATATTTGGCATATATCTTCCTCCTTTTCTTTGTAAGTTAAAAATATGATTATTTTTAACGAAAATTGTTGTCTACTCTGACTTTTAGCAAATAAAACCTTTACAAACCCTCTTACATTTAGTACAATAACGTTACCTTTATAACAGAAAGGAGCTGATGCAAATTGGCAAAATTTTTGAAAGGTACTGTGTCTCAGTAAGGGTTACTCTTCGCTTTGCAAAAGCTAGTCACTTATGCCGGATTAGTCTACGTTAGAAGACTCAAAACAATTATGACTTTAAAGAAGGATATCCTTGACCAACTGCAGTGCGAGGTGCGGATACTTGCCAAGAGTTGCGTGTCACTGCTTCTGGCCTGAGCAGACAATTTCCGTAGCGTATTCTATGAAGCAGATAGAATACGTTTTTATTTTGTAAGGAAATGAGTTAGAAATTTTATAAAATACTTGACATTTTTTAGATGTTCGACTAAAATATAAACATAATTAAAAACCTTGATAAAACCTTATATCTATCAATTTTCTTGCTCGCCAAAGCTATTTATTTTAGATAAGTTTTAACTTCGTTTTTTAATAACTCATTAACTTACAAATACTATTTTAGTTGTTCGTCTAAAATTTGTCAAGTGTTTTTAGTCGAAAAAATAAAATATTTTTTTGTAATGCTCTTGAAAGGTTGATGTATCAATGTTTGAGACATTTGAAAAAATTAAATTATTAGCTAAGAAGCAGGGGATTTCTTTAAACACTCTTGAAGAAAGAGTGGGATTAGGGAAGAATTATATTTATAGCCTAAAAAATAAAAAGACTCCTTCTGTTGAACATATTGCAAAAATCGCAGACTACTTCAATGTGTCCACCGACTACCTATTGGGACGAACTGATAATCCACGGATTGCATCGGATGCCTCAATTATAGATACCGATCCTATAGAAGAGCAAACACTCGTCATGTTTCGCAAAGAAACTGAAGATATGTCGGACGACGAAAAAGAGCGCTTCAACAAAGCACTCTCTAGAATGATGAAAACTGCCCGTGATCTCGTCAAAGACGATTCTCTTTGGAAGTAGGTGACTATTTGAAACATTATACAAGACCCTCAAAAGAAACTTACTTACAATATCACACAAATGCTACTCGACTTCTTTTAGACGTATCTGAATACTGTAAAGTTCATGTCTCGCAACTAACATTTGATTTAATTATAGAATTTTTTGAAGCTAACTTTAATATTCGATTTGTTTATTTCGAATCCGATTTAATGTACAAATGGTTTCCTGATAAAAAACAAACAATTAAATATCGATTAACTTCAAAAAGCACTCTTTCTTTAGTTGATTCCAGTTTCTGTAATGTGTGCTCTGGCATGACAATTCCTGATTTTGAAACGCAACGATTTATTGTGTATATTAATCAAGACGTAGTGAAAAGTCGGGTAATGTTTACTATTCTTCACGAACTTGTTCATATTTACTTCCATCTTATGAGTTCTGTATACGATAAAGTCCTAGTTTCTAAGACATCTTCTAATTACAGCGATTCATACCCAGAAGAAATTGCTCCTTTGGAAGATGAAGCGAACATAATTGCCTCAATTTTATTTCTGAATGATCAAAAGTTACTAAATTATATTAATATTGGAACTACTTTTGAACAACTTATAGAGGCTAGCCAAATGTCAAAGCCTGCTTTGCATAACCGTCTAATGAATTTTCTAATTTATAATTGCAGTTGCCAAGAGTATTATGCCCTCAGTATAGTCCAAGGATACAAAAATGACGAAGACTGGGCTATTTTGACTTTGCAACAATTTCAAAGAGAATTACAAGAAATTGCTTAAAATATAAAGATTATGAGAAAGAATTGATTATGAAATTAGGCCCTCGAACACCAAATATAAAAAAGAGAATATCAGCACGCACAACTGGTGCTATAAATCGAAAAATCAAAACAGGTACATCACCCCTCTACGGACAAAAGGGTGTTGGTTGGGTAAAAGATCCAAAACGTGCAGCATACAATAAAATATACAACCAAACAACAACTGATTTTGATTTAGCAGAAGGTTGCTCATACGGTTGCGGTTGTCTTGTGTTTATTGTGATGATGGTTATTCTATATAACTTCTTATCAGCAATACTATAAAAAATCCCACACTCGCCTGCAAGCTAGAATGTGGGATGTACTGTGTATAGAAAGAATGGCATTAAAAAGCCCTCTTTTCTATACCCATTTTATCAAGAAATGAGGAAAAAATCAATGTGGATGGAAGAATTACCAAACGGAAAGTATAAATTTTTTGAGCGGTACAAAGACCCATATACAGAAAAATGGAAAAGAGTTTCTGTTACTCTTAGCTCTGGTACATCACGAGCAAAGAAGGAAGCTCAGAAGCAATTGGATGATAAAATAAAAAATGTATTGCAAAAATTGACCACTGCTTCTGCACTCTTTCATACAGTTTTTTCAGAGTGGTGGGTATTTCATCAGAAACAAATAAAACTAAGCACATATAAGACTATGTTAGCGACCTATAATAGAATATTGGACAAAGTTGAAAAAGGTACTAAGATAGAAAATATGGATGTAAGATTGATTCAAAGGGTGCTTGACACTGAAGAATGGACATACACCCAAAAATACCGTGTAAAATCCGTTCTAAATGTCTTCTTTGATTATGCTATCGACCAGGGATTTATCGAGAACAATCCAGCTAGAAAAGCAAAGTTACCAAGAAGAAAACAAAGTTTGCAACAGATTAAAAATGCTAAAGACAAGTACCTGGAACCAAAAGAATATAAAGCAATCCTGAAAGAACTCTATCGAAAAGATATTACTCTGAGATATGCTCTAGCCTGCGAGTTCATGATCCTGAATGGTTGTCGGGTTGGAGAATTAGCTGGACTCACACTAGACAAATATCACAAAGATAGTAAGACATTAGATATACACACAACATTCAACCGATATATCCCAGACGATGACGGGACTAAGACCTTTGCAAGTTTTCGGACTACACACTTAACGAAAAGAGAAATTGAAATTCTTGATCAAATGATTGAACTGAACCAGCTTAGTGAAAACACTGACCCAAATTGGTACAAGAGCACCCGTATTTTCGTCACAAACACTGGAAAGCCAATCCATAGTTCTATTCTAAGCAAATCGCTTCAAAGAGCAAATGAGCGCCTTAAAAAGCCAATTCCTAAACATCTATCACCTCATATCTTCAGACATACTACAATCAGCATCTTAGCAGAAAATAAAATCCCTCTCAAAACGATTATGGATCGCGTTGGTCATTCTGATTCTGAGGTTACTACTTCCATCTATACCCATGTTACAAAGAATATGAAAGATGAAGCAATCAATGTACTTGATAAAGTGATGAAGAATATTTTATAAAAAGTTTGCCCCTTTTATGCCCCCCGAACAAAGAAAAAGCCCTTCGGATAAAATCCGAGGGGCTTAAAACGTTGTTAAATCAACGATTATTTTTTAAGGTT
>CAUVJW010000006.1:0-33430 GCA_963552295.1 uncultured Streptococcus sp.
GACGGTAGCCCTAGGGTGTTTTTATTAAATTCTCACTTTTTGGGGTCAGTCCCATGGTAAGCTTTGTTCATTATGCTTTTTTACGGAAGGCACTCACGATAAATGAGATGAATAAAATGACAAGGAACACACATGTAATCGCGGCTCCCGGAGGTGCTTCGTATATATAGGAAGCTGATAGACCTGCAAAGAATCCAATCAGACTGATGATAATCCCTCCGATTATAACGCCATTAAACTTACTGCTTACTCGAAGTGCAATGGATGCTGGCAGTACAATAACGGCTGATACTAAAAGTGAACCTGCGATTGGCATCATCACTGCAATCACAACTCCTGTGATAATTGTAAAGAGGTTCGTCATCAAGCGGACGGGTAATCCTGCTGTCATCGCTGTATCTTCATCAAACGATAATACATATAGTGGCTTGCGGAAAATCACGTATAACCCAACGACAACAACTGCTAGTAGAATCATAATCCACATTTGCTCATTTGTAATCGTCACGATAGAACCGAATAAGAACTGGTCCACACTGAGTGTCGAGCGACCTTTTTGCATGTTCATCAGGATAAGGGCAATCGCCATTCCTCCCGACATTAGAATTGCAACGGTAATTTCAGAATATCCTCTAAAGTATTTTCCAATCGCTTCGATGAAAACTGCTGCGATAATTACCACAATTAGCGTTGTGAGTGTTGGATTCATCCCCAAAAGAAATCCTAGCGCCACCCCAACAAGGGATACGTGCGACAAGGTGTCGGCCATCAGCGACTGTCTTCTAAGAATTAAGAACAATCCAAGAATTGGCGTGATAAAAGCCATCGCTATTCCTGAGATGAATGCTCTTTGCATGAAACCATAGAAAAACATCTCCATGGAGAATCCTCCTTTCGTTGCAGATGGATATGTTTATCCACGTATTGTTCAAGCGCTTCTTCCTCATGAGTGACCATTAAAATGGCTTTCCCGTGATGAGCGCAAGCGTGATGTAATAGATGATAGAATCTCTCGCGCGACGCTTTATCCATACCGGCAGTTGGTTCATCGAGGACGAATAAATCAGGGTCTGTCGCAAAAATTCGTGCTAAACAGATGCGTTGTTTTTGCCCTCCTGATAAATCTCCGATACGTTTATGACGCTCATCCCACATCCCTACGGATTTGAGAGAGCGTTCGATATGTTCATGATCTTCTGCATTTAATTTTTTGAACCAGCGTCCTTGTTGGTAACGACCTGACGCCACAAGTTCATACACATTTGATGGGAACCCTACATTAAAAGAAGAAATCTGTTGCGGAGCGTATCCAATCGATAACTTCTCGCCATTGCTATTTTTCTTTGCAATAGTGGCTTTCCCACTCTTTGGTGTTAAGAGTCCTAATATATTTTTTACTAAAGTAGACTTCGCTGCCCCGTTTTCCCCAGTCAAAATCACAAACTGACCTGGTTCCACCGTAAAGCTAATATCTTCAAGTACTGTCTCTTGTTCATATGAGAAAGAAAGATGTTCTACTGAAATATAACTCATACCTTTCTCCTTTCTAAATCGTAGTGATTCTTTTTTATACAATGGATAGAATAGCATATTGAGTGCACTCCGTCAATGTTTCGGGCTTTGGAAGCATCATCTGGAAACAAGGCGGCATAGCGATTGTAACGTTCATTTTACTATTTGTTTTATAGTTTAAATAGCATCTCTAAGAATTATTGGGAAATTTTACCAATAATTCTTTTTTTATATTGCCTTTTGGATTTCATAGTGATATCATTTAGATATCAAATAGACAAAGGAGTCTTTTTTATGAACGAAAAAATTTTAAAAACAAAGTCTAACGGTTTTGCTGCGTTGTTTAGCATTTTACTTCTACTCATTCTTTCAGTTGTGGGCTTTATCTCCTCAATTGCGTTGATAAAAAATGAAGGCCTACAAGTAGTTTGTATCCTTCTCAGCATTCTAGTATTTATCAGCAGTCTTATCCTTTTTGGAGGACTAAAAGTTGTTAAACCTCAAGAAGCGATTGTTTTGACGCTCTTTGGGGAGTACACAGGAAGTATTAAAGAACCTGGCTTCTATTTTGTAAACCCATTTAGCGTGTCTGTAAACCCTGCTGCCAAAACAAAATTAGGCCAAAGCGGTGATGTCGACCGTCAAAGCACTCCTGTCACAATTAGCACTACAGGCGGCGTTGAAGCGAACTTAAATGCCTTAAAAAATCAAATTTCTCTAAAAATTATGACGTTAAACAACTCTCGTCAAAAGATTAACGATTGCCTAGGGAACCCTGTTGAAATCGGAATTGCTGTAACTTGGAGAGTGGTCGATACGGCTAAAGCTGTCTTTAACGTAGATAACTACAAAGAATACTTATCTCTTCAATGTGATAGCGCGCTTCGTAATATTGTACGTATTTATCCATACGATATAGCTCCAAACGTTGATACAACTGGGGACGGTGTTGCCGATGAAGGTAGCTTACGTGGTTCAAGTGAAGTCGTTGCAAAACGTATTCGCGATGAGATTCAAGCACGTGTTGAAAATGCAGGTCTTGAAATCATCGAAGCACGTATCACTTACCTTGCTTACGCCCCAGAAATCGCTGCAGTAATGCTTCAACGTCAACAAGCTTCAGCAATTATTGACGCTAGAAAGATGATTGTAGACGGTGCTGTTGGAATGGTTGAAATGGCGTTAGAACGCTTAAACGAAGGAGAACTCGTAGAATTGGATGAAGAACGTAAAGCTGCGATGGTCTCTAACTTACTAGTTGTTCTTTGCGGCAATCATGATGCTCAACCAATCGTTAACACAGGAAGCCTATACTAACGATGGCTGATTTAAAGAAAAAACAAATTCCATTACGACTGTCATCTAAATTATATGCTGCTATCGCATCATGGGCAGAAGATGATTTTAGATCAGTCAATGGACAAATCGAATACTTATTAACGGAATGCGTGAAGCAACGCAAGAAAGATGGTAAATACGTCTCTGAAACCATTGACGAACCATTTGAAATCGATATTGAATAACAAAAAGGATGGACGAAATTCGTCCATCCTCTTTATTTTCTCTTCAAATTGTCAGCAGTCGTTGATTTCATGCAGGCCAAAAGAAAATTAAATATACGCACTATGATTACGAAGAATCATGCGGATTTTATAATCGCAGTAATGGGGAATAGCATTAAATGCGAAAAAAGCTGGAGTTAGGAATTTATTCCTTACTCCAGCTTTGAGGCTTTAAAGGTGAGAGACTTCGGCTCGAACCGGTGCCCCATTACAACGATTATAAACAAATCCGCAAGGATTCGAAGTAATCTTTTTGCACTTTATTGTTTAATTTTCTTTTGGCTATGCAGTGGTTTAGCGAAAATCATACGACCTGCTGCAGTTTGAAGGGCGCTCGTTACGACCACTTCAATCTCTTGATTCATATAATATTGTCCATCTTCCACGACAATCATCGTACCGTCATCCAAGTACGCAACACCTTGTTGACGCTCCGTTCCCGATTTAACCACCGTCGTCTTCAAGGTTTCTCCTGGAATCACAACTGGCTTGATGGCTTGCGCTAACGCATTAATATTAAAGACTGGTACATTTTGGAACTCACTAACTTTATTTAAGTTAAAGTCGTTCGTGATAATAATGCCGTCAATCGCCTTTGCCAAGCGAATTAACTTGCGGTCCACTTCATTAATATCGTCATAGTCTCCATCGTAAATTTCAACTTTAATATTCTCTTCTTTTTGAAGAGCGTTTAAAATATCTAATCCACGGCGCCCTCTCACACGTTTTAAGCTATCTGCGCTATCGGCGATATATTGTAATTCATTCAGTACAAATACTGGAATCACGAGCACTCCTTCGATAAAGCCAGTTTTAGCGATATCGTAAATTCGTCCATCAATAATGACGCTTGTATCAAGCAGTTTGTATTTTCTGAAGTTATCTCCTGCTTTACGTTCAAGCACTGGAGAATCCTCCGTTTTCTTTCTTGTTCCCGTAAAAGCTTTTAAAATATCTTCACGACGCGTCGTTCCCACATAAAAGCCAAGATACCCAAAGATAATACTTAAGGCGATTGGTAAAGCTTGCGTAATTGCTGGAATTTGTAAATTAGTAAATGGCAATCCAACGAGCCATGCGACTAAGAGTCCAATCAGTGCACCAATCATTCCAAAGAGTAAATAGCTCACGGAAAGTTGGCTAACGAGTTTTTCAAGTCTACGAATGCCCGCTAAAATCGGATCCGTCACGAATAGGGAAATAAAGAATAAAATAATAGCACCTAACAAAATACTCGTAACTTGCGATGTTAACCATTCATTCGTAATGTTGAATGCTTGCCATAGACTTGGAAAGTACGTTGCACCTAAAGACCCTCCGAGCAATACGAAAATCAGTTGCAATAACTTTCTTCCGTATGCTCGAAATTTTTTAGGTTGTTCCATAATATTTCTCCTTTCTAATTTTCTTTTCCGAAGGCTTTGTAAATAGCTTCTTTGACAGAAGATACTCCAACGACTTCGATATTTTTTGGAAGTTCCCATCCATCTAAATTATTTTTTGGAATAAAGACACGCTTAAACCCGAGCTTTTCAGCCTCGCGAACACGGTCATAGACACGATTCACTTTACGAATTTCACCTGTCAAGCCGATTTCTCCGATAAAGCAATCACCCATTTGCGTTTCTTTTTCCTTGTAGCTTGAAACAATACTCATTGCAATCGCTAAGTCGACTGCGGGTTCGTTGAGTTTCAAACCACCTGTTGATTTAAAGTAAGCATCTTGGTTTTGTAATAGAAGTCCTGCACGTTTCTCAAGCACCGCCATCAAGAGCGCTACACGATTATAGTCCAAACCACTTGTCGTACGACGGGCATTTCCAAAGGCCGTTGGTGACAATAAGCATTGCACCTCGGTTAAAATTGGCCTTGTTCCTTCAAGAGACACGACAATCGCAGAGCCTGTTGCGCCTGCAAGACGTTCTTCTAAGAAGACTTCGGAAGGGTTCGTTACTTCGTTCAGCCCTTCTTGATGCATTTCGAAGACCCCGATTTCGTTGGTGGAACCAAAACGGTTTTTCACGGAACGAAGCACGCGGAAACTATGATGTTTATCCCCTTCGAAATAAAGAACGGTATCCACCATATGTTCCAACATACGTGGCCCTGCTAATGCTCCTTCTTTTGTCACGTGACCTACGATAAAGATAGCAATCTGATTGAGCTTTGCTAGTCGCATCAATGTAGCTGTCGCCTCACGAACATGAGACACACTTCCTGCAACCCCATTTGCTTGCGGATGTGTCATCGTTTGAATCGAGTCGATAATGACATAGTCTGGTTTCAATGCTTCCACTTGCGCAACGATATCTTCTAGGTTTGTTTCAGCGTAAATATAAAATCCGTCTGCTTGCATCCCGAGACGTTCCGCACGCATTTTAATTTGAGACGCACTTTCTTCTCCCGAGACATAAAGAACCGTTCCTTGTGTTTGTTGTAATTCACTAGACACTTGTAATAATAAGGTAGATTTTCCAATCCCTGGGTCCCCACCAATTAATACTAGAGAACCTGGAACCACGCCACCTCCGAGCACACGGTCCAATTCGCTAATGGAGGTCTTCACACGATTCACGCGCTCATAAGAAACTTGATCTAATCGCATTGGTTTTGTCTTATGTACTTCTTCTGAATGTTGCACTAAGGAAGGGCGTTTAGCATTGCTCGTCGTTTCCTTGAACTCTTCCATCGTAGACCAGTTCCCGCAGTTTGGGCATTTCCCTAAATATTTTGGTGAATTATATCCACACTCTCTACATACAAAACTTGTGGCTGCTTTTGCCATTTTGGCTCCTTTCTAACGAACGCCAGAAGAACCAAAGCCGCCTGTACGTTCATTCATATCGTTTTCTTCATCCGCATCCGCTTTTAAGAACGGTAGGAAGATTCCTTGGCCGATACGATCGCCTTTTTTAATTTCTTTATCGAATAATCCGAAGTTTAATAATTGGAAGTAAATATGCCCTTCATTGTCAGGGTTGTTGTAGTAGTCGCTATCCACGATTCCCACACCGTTTGGTAAGACAAGGAAGTGTTTCAATGGGTTACTTGAGCGGTTCGCCAATTGTAAGTACTCATCTTCTTGCATATAAGACTTGATTCCCGTTGGAACAAGAACCGGTTTTAAGACTTTTTGCTCTTTCGCAAGTTCCGCTTCTACTTTTTCTTTATCCGTTGTATAAATCCATTGTTTTAATTGAGTGGCTGCAAATTTGAAAAGCATTTTCCAAATGCTTGGTAATACGATATCTTCGGCAGCTTCGAAGTCATATCCTGCTGAATGTTTTGTCGAACGTTTTGGAACAGTGATTCCTTTTCCTTCATAAGCAGATACGATTTCAAATCCACGTTTTCTTTCCATTTCATCACCTTTTTCATGTAAGTTTCTATCCCCTATCATAACATTGTTTGCCACGTGTTGCATCCTTCTCAATACTTTTTTACTTCTTTATTATAAGTTACGTCCAAATTTTAAAAATAAGGGACACTTTTTGGGCAAAGTGCACAATTTTTACAGTCGTTTTTGTGCAACCTTCCCCTATCTCTTTTCCCCTAAAAATCGTAAACTGTTACTGTAAAACAAATTATAGGGGGAAATCCTAATGGTAGAAATGCAATTAAATCATATTCACAAAAAATATGACAATGCGGTAAACTATTCCGTAACAGACTTTAACTTACACATCAAAGACCGCGAGTTCATCGTATTCGTAGGTCCTTCAGGATGCGGTAAATCAACAACTCTTCGTATGATCGCTGGTCTTGAAGATATTTCTGAAGGGGAATTAAAAATTGGCGACGTTGTAATGAACGACGTAGCTCCAAAAGATCGTGATATCGCGATGGTATTCCAAAACTATGCCCTATATCCTCACATGAGCGTATATGACAACATGGCATTCGGTTTGAAATTACGTAAATACGACAAAGCTGAAATTGACAAACGTGTTAAAAACGCAGCTGAAATCTTAGGATTAGCTCAATACTTAGAACGTAAACCAGCAGCTTTATCTGGTGGTCAACGTCAACGTGTGGCTTTAGGACGTGCGATCGTTCGTGATGCGAAAGTATTCTTAATGGACGAACCTCTTTCTAACTTAGATGCTAAATTACGTGTTGCGATGCGTGCTGAAATTGCGAAATTACACCGTCGTTTAGAAACAACAACAATTTACGTAACTCACGACCAAACAGAAGCGATGACAATGGCTGACCGTATCGTAATCATGAAAGATGGTTTCGTACAACAAATCGGTTCACCACAAGAAGTGTACAACACTCCTAACAACGTATTCGTAGCTGGATTCATTGGATCCCCAGCAATGAACTTCTTCAATGTAACATTGAAAGATGGCGTGATTTCAAATGGTAAAGGTTTATCATTACAATTACCTGAAGCGAAGAGAAAACTTCTTGAAGACAAGGGTTATAACGGAAAAGAATTAATCTTCGGTATCCGTCCAGAAGATATCGAAAGTTCTCAAATCGCTATCGATACTTATCCATCATCTTCAGTGAAAGCAGAAGTTGTCGTATCAGAATTACTTGGTGCAGAAACAATGCTTTACACTCGTGTTGACGATACTGAATTCGTATCTAAAGTGGATGCTCGTGACTTCCACAACCCAGGCGAAACAGTTGAATTAGCATTCGACTTAAATAAATCTCACTTCTTCGATAAAGAAACTGAGGAAGTTATTCGCTAAGAATAAACTATAGAAACTACAAAAGCTGACAGCTCGAACGAGCCGTCAGCTTTTTTCTTTTACAAATTTATTCGTCTACTTCTTGAAACTCACATTCAAAACGATATTCGAAGAACTTCTCGATGACTGCTTTCAGTTCGTCCGTACTGAGATTTTGAATAATCGCATCGAAATCAATCGCTTCTAATTCATCTTCAGTCAACTTTTGATAAGGCGGAAGATCTGAATATTGTCTTAATTCGTCATAAACAATAAAATCCCCATCGATAAAAGACTCAATAAGTCCACGTCTTTGAAGAAGGTAAAACAACTCTGGATAACTATCAGCTGTAAAACTGTACACCGTCTTATCAGAATAAATACCGCAACAGTGTGTTTGGTTCAGATTTAATTTCACTTTTGTCATATTGTTTCCGCCTCCACTATTTTGTTCTCCGTAAAAGTAAGGAGAAGAGGAGATTTGAACTCCCGCGCCGCTTTCACGACCTATCGCATTTCGAGTGCGACCCCTTCAGCCTCTTGGGTACTTCTCCATGATTCTAGTATAGTACGGAGATTTTCTTCAATCAATCCTTTTTTAACGATATCGTTAAAAAGCCCGTTCTATTTCATATATACAAACCATTAGTAAAGATAGAATTATTCGTCTAAATATTTTATATCCTGGGCGCTGAGCTAATGCAACTTGTCTACTAAAGTTGAAACTCATCTATGTTAATGCTAATATGAGCTTACAGAGGGATTTACTCCCATATGATGGATTTAGAAATAAATCCTGATTCAAAGTATAGAGTTTAACACTCATAAAGGTAGTCATAATGATGACTACCTTATTTATTTAATAAACATTTATTTCTATAAAATAAAAAGGATAGTCAAAAAGCAGGGAGCAGAGTCCCTGCTTTTACTATTTATCTTTAAAGTCATCTTTTATAAGTCTTTCTGCACATTGATTTAATTTGCTTGCTGTTTCAAACGAAACGTTTTTCAATTCTCTAGTTCCGTTGATTAGCCTTGCAATGAGCGGTTGTGAAACACCACTTTCCTTTGCAATCCGATATCCTGAGTAATTCTCAAATAACCATTTTATTTTGTATTCATCCGCTTTTAACATAGTGTTCTCCTAATCTTCTGTATTTAATACTTCCCATTTAATTGTCATTCTTGTTTCCTCCTGAATACCATACGATCAAAGCAACTACGATAATAATAATTATATGTTTCATCTTGATTTCCTTTTTCTACTTAATATATAATCGAGGGGAGGGAAGTTATCCTTCCCCTCTTGAAAAACGTCATATCTTTCTTTTGCGGTTTGGGTTTTGTCGTTTTTCTTTTTTTGTGGCTTTGTACCACTCTCTAGCTTCTTTTGATATTGCAACAGCAATTCTGACAATCGCTACTCGAGTTGTGATTTTTCCCTGTTCTAACCTCTTATTTCACTCATTTTCATATTGTTGTAACCCTCTTTCAGTTCTGTAATCGGAATTGGGGGAAGGGGGTGTTTTTATGAAAATAAAATTTGATTTTAAAGAACTAGATAAGAAATTAGAAAGTCTAAGTGGAAATGTTCCACTGGATGAATTATTAAATTCTAATTTCATAAGGAAGTATACTCAATTCCAAACTGCTCAAGAGTTTGCGGATACTAGTTCTTTTGACTTTTCAAACATTGAGTCTATCAACTCTAATGATTTGGATAAATTTGTTTCCGCACATACCAAGTTCTCGTCTTGGCAAGAAATGCTTAATCACGCTGGCGCGGAATGGATTCAAAATCAATTTTAATTTTTGATTTGGAAATCTTATCTAGAGCTTCTTGAAGGTTGTCTTTTTCTTTAGCAACTTCAAGAAGCTCTTATAATTCGTCTAATCCTTAAACAATAGTTTTAACTTCTACATCCATTCGTATCATCTTCTAAAAGAAGATAAGTTACTAATAACAAAAAGATTATACTCTTGATAAATTAATCATAATAGAAAGTCAAAAGGATAGTCAATTTATATCTATACAAAACAAAAAAACCACCGACTCACGGCCGGTGGAAAAAAGGATTAGAAATATTTATTTGGGAGGATAAATATTCTCTTTGGGAATAATTAGAGTATAGAGGTACATTATGAAAATAGTATGAAAATACAATTTTCATTTTGCACTTTCTTTTCACTTTTTCTATGAGAATCTTTACTTATTTATGATATGCATGTCCGGCATTAATACGGAATGCACGGTAAATTTGTTCGGTTAATACAAGTCTCATGAGTTGATGGGGTAAAGTAATACGCCCAAATGAGATTTTACGGTCGGCACGTTTTTTCACGGCTGGGCTTAACCCAAGAGATCCGCCGATGACAAAGACCATCGAGCTCTTGCCGTGAAGCGCGAAGGTATCCATCTCTTTTGCCAGTTGTTCTGAACTCACTAAGTCACCTTCAATCGCCATCGCTACAACGACATCACCATCTTTAATTTTAGAAAGGATACGTTCGCCCTCTTTTTCGAGCACTTGTTCCATCTCTTTATCGCTTAAATTCTCAGGAGCTTTCTCATCTGGCACTTCCACAACCTGGAACTTGCAGTAGCTACCTAAGCGTTTCGCGTATTCGTCGATTCCTTGTTTTAAATATTTTTCTTTCAGTTTTCCTACACTCACAATTGTGATATTCATTTGATCCCCTCATTTCACAAATTATCTTACCTTTTTTTGGAAAAAAATGCTTGTTTTATCCCTTTATCCACAGTTATCCACAAAGTTATCCACATGTACACATGTTCGCCCCTAAATTTTGGGCTTTTTTTATGAAAAACACTAGATATTGATTCAAAATTTTTATTTGTTATCTAATTGTTATATTTCTAAAAGGTGGAAAGATGCGAGTTATCCACAGTTATCCACACACTTTTTGTGTATATCAAAATGCTGTTATATCAACGTTTTAAACAGTTAATCACCAAAGTTATCCACAATAAAAATTTATCATGTGAATAACTTTTTTCAATAAAATCCGATAATTAAGCCATTTTTAGCCTATCCATTTTCAACACCGATTTTCCACTTCACAGACTTGACAACGGGGTTAACCCACAGTTTTCCACAGACTTATCCACATTTTTGTGGATAACCTTGTGGAAATACACAAAAAAAGTCGAATAGCACTTCGCTATCCGACTCCTTATTCGTTATTGTTATAAACTTGGACTGTTCGTTTCTGTTAAAGAAATCGTTGTTGTTTGTTTTTGTCCATTTCTATAGTATGTTACTTCAAGCTTATCGCCAACTTTATGGCTGTAAAGAACTTTACGTAAGTTTTGAATTCCTTGAATTTTTTGTCCATCCATTTCAACAATGACATCGTAAGCTTGTAGTCCCGCAGCTTTTGCACTACCTTTCGCCATGACTTCTGCAATAACGACTCCGTTCTTCACATCTCGTGGTAAATTCAATTGCTCGATTACTCGTTCATTCACACTTGATAAGTTTACCATTGAAATTCCAAGAGCTGGACGTGTAATTTTCCCGTCCGTTTCGAGTTGCTTAATAATCGAAACAACTTCGTTACTTGGAATTGCAAATCCCATCCCTTCAACAGACGACTTAGAAATCTTCATTGAGTTGATTCCGATGACTTGGCCAGCGCTATTAATTAACGCACCACCTGAGTTCCCTGGGTTAATCGCTGCATCTGTTTGAATGGCCGTTACGACCCAGTCTTCTTGTCCATCGCCATCAACGTCTGTGGCAACAGCACGGTTAGTTGCTGACACGATTCCTTGCGTTACACTTGTTGCGAATTCACTTCCAAGAGGAGAACCAATCGCAATCGCGGTTTGTCCAACTTCAACATCATCAGAATTTGCAAATTCAGCGACAGTTGAAACATTTGTATTGGCAATACGAATCACGGCTAAGTCTGTCCATTGGTCACTACCAACAAGCTCAGCTTTTTCGCGTGTTCCGTCTGCTAAAAGAACTTCCAATTCTTGTGACTTCGCAATAACGTGATAGTTCGTCACGATATAGGCATATCCACCCTCATTTTTATAAATGACTCCACTACCTTCAGACGCAGTAGCTAATTCTCCTCCGGTTTGTTGTGTGCCGTATAAGTTATTTCTTGAAGTTGCTTGTTTGTTAATGACTGAAACGACTGCATTTTTCACTTCAGCAACTACTTTAGTGATTTCTGTTCCACCTTTTGTAGATGTTGTAGATGTTTTAGTTGTTTTAGTTGTGTCTACTTGTGTTTGTGAGGGCTGTGTAGCAGGTGTTGTTGCTTGGTTTGCTGGATTTGTTACGGCCATAATTCCAACTCCTCCGGCAACAGCGACTGCTCCTCCCAATAATCCGCCGATAAAGCCATTTTTAAAAGCTTTCGATGATTTTTTTCTTTGTAATTGTTCTTGTGACATCTGCTCACTCCTCTCATTTGTAAATATACAATAATTTTTTGATGTGAAATTTATATGAAATTAAGCTTATAGAGTGCTTAAAAAACTCTTTCGAACTTGCTAAGTTTTTAAACAGTAAATAACTTTGTAGGTTCATACGGATCCGTATGGTATAACTCGAATGCTTGATGAACGCCTTTGTCATGCGTTTGGAAGATACTTTCGGCTGTCTGATAGGCGATTTCCTTCATATTATTATCTTGACTTAAGTGGCCTAGATAAATCCGTTTCGTACGGTCTCCCATCATTTCACACATCGCAAGCGCGCCATCGTCGTTCGATAAGTGTCCCTTGTCGCTTAAGATACGTTGTTTCAAATGCCAAGCGTACGGTCCCATTCGAAGCATTTCTAAATCATGGTTGCTTTCGATGAGATACGCATCTGCATTTTTCAACAATCCTCTTAGCTTATCACTCACATAACCCGTGTCTGTCAGCATCACGAACTGCTTGCCCTCGCGTTGAAAACTATAAAATTGAGGAGCTGCTGCATCATGTGATACTGCAAAGCTCATCACATCTAAGTCTCCAAACGTGAGCGTGTCTCCGGTATTGAAGATTTCTTGTTGTTCAAGAGCCACTTTCCCGATTTTACCAGCCATAGCTTGCCACGTTTTTTCATTGGCATAAATTGGAATTCCATACTTACGAGCCAGAACCCCAATTCCTTTAATATGGTCAGAATGTTCATGGGTAACCAGAATGGCATCCACATCTGAAATGGAACGATCAATCTTCTCCATTTGCGCAGTAATGGCTTTACCAGTGAGTCCACAGTCCACTAATATTTTTTGTTTTGGCGTTTCGATGTAAGTAGCATTTCCCAAGCTACCACTCGCGAGTAAACTCACTTTCAAACCTTGTTCTTGCATAGTTATTCCCTTCTTATTGTTGTTGTACACTTTGCGTTGTTGTTGTGTTATTTGTAGTTGTACGCTGCGTTTGCGTGTTCGTTGTTTCTAGCGTTTCATTGGCTAATACTGTTCCATGAATCGCATCTACACGACGGGCAATTAATTGTCCGTCAGCCTGACGAATTTCAATATACCACGCAGGTGAGTAAATTGAAAAATCTTTTAGTACAAGCGATTGATAATACGATAATTTCACCGATTGAACGGTGGCCTTCGACGAAATTCGTCCGGCTAAGTAAAGAATCTCAACCGCCTTTTGAGCTGTAATCAATTCACGCTCTTTCCCAAGTACTTGCACACTTCCCGCATAAGTCTGTTCATAGCTTACGACTTGGTCATTGGCATTTACTGTAAAGATGATTTGACTCGATCCATCCATAATCGTTAACTTACCTGCTTTTTGTGTATAAATCACTTTGCGGGTTGTTGGATTATAGGATGACCATGTGTATTGGTCTCCAAAAGCCACTTGATTATTTTCAACGATTTTTGTTAAATCGGCAAAACTATCTGCAGATACAGATCCGCTTAAGTCTAATTGGATTGGTGTCACAAATTGGCCATTAATGACACTTTTTTCTACCGTCACGATTTGGTTAGGTAAACTAGATAGTTTTCCGTCAGTGGACTCTGGTGTCACTTGTACAATCGGAACAGCTTCTACTGTCGCATTCAGCGTTGGTAATGTAATTCCGTCTAGCTTCATTTGGTCGATGACGTTAATACTTGTATTCAATGGATTCTTCGTGTCGGTTCGTTTTTGCCACACTAATCCGAATAAGAATAAGTCGAGGATAAAGAAGCAGACGATGAGAACGACTGCGCTTCTCTTAAAATCCATCTGCGTCACCTCCCGTTGTTGTCGGTCCATTCGCTGGTTCTGTTTGACTCTTCTCGGCTTTTAATTCAGCCAGAGTCTTCCAAGTGCCATTCTTTTTAATGTACCACGTTGGCGTAAACTCAACAATTTGTACACTCTCACTACTGATCGTCCATGAATATCCGATACGAATATCTTCAATTTCATTCATAACAAATCCTTCGTTCAACAATTCAGTGACAATCGTCTTCCCACCAACAACCATTACCTTCTTACTTTTTGTCGGTAACGGCGTTTGTGCAATCAGTGATGAGGTTCTCATTTTCTCGATTCCTGTTGAATTGACCTTTATTTGCGTGAAACCTTCTTTTCCACTGGATAAGATTGGATAAGAATCCACGTAACGAACATATTCAACGAGATTATTATTTAAATCTACCGAGAATAGACTCACGCCCATTTGCCAGCCTCCAAGACGTTTCATCTGGCCGAAAGTTTGCGTTAAGTTATTAGTATATAGTAACGTTTCCTCTCCTGAGCGGTTCTCGAAGAAAGTAACCACATTTGTCGTACGGTCTAATTTCAATTGCGATAAATTATCATTGTATACAACGGTCTTTCCGTCTCCACGCGTACGAATTTCTGATTGATTCGTAAATAACTGAGTAATATAGAAACTCATTGGAATCTGCTCGATTAAATAGGCAGACTGTTCCACATTCAAATTATCTTGTTCGACAAAGAATTGTTTTATTTTTCCACGGTACGATTCAACTTCGTAAAAATCACTATCCGCGTATAATCCCTCTAATGATGTTTTGAAACTTTCATTTACTTTAGCACTGTAGAGTTGTTTCGTGTCATCATTGATAAAATAAGCAGTAGAAGGATCATCTGTGCGAATCACAATACGAGAAAAACGATCATTATTTAAGTCGTCAATATTTCCATCAAAGAATCTGTTCACAATTCCAAATGAATGCAGCCCATCAAATAAAATCTGAATTCTGGCTTCACGTAAGACGAGATTTTCATAACTAGTCTCATCCATGACTTCTAAACGCGTTAAATTCGTAAATTGTTTATTTAAGTGTGCATTGACTTCCTTCATAATGGAAGCACTGCTCGTCATTTCGAACTTATTTTTGTTCGTTAGAACCATTCGAGTTGGTCTAAACACATCTTCTGTTGTATAAGTTGCACGAACTTGCACACCTGTATCTTGTGTCGTTGCGACATTATTATTTTGCTTTTGATTCGTAAAGAAATCAACCGGACGTACTACGATGAGATACGTAAACACAAAGCTAATGGCCATTAATACAAAGAGCGCCGTTAGCATTGCTCGATAACGTTTAAAATTCATCCCATTCACCGTCCTCTTCAAATGGAACATAAGGTAGAGAAACAAAGAAGGTTGATCCTTTGTTTTCAATACTGTTCACCCAAATTTTACCACCGTGTAATTGAACGACTTCTTTCGCGATAGCCAGTCCAAGACCACTACCACCCATCGCTCTTGAACGAGCTTTATCTACACGATAGAATCGATCGAATAAGTGTGGAATATCCTTACGCGGAATTCCTAACCCTTCGTCACTTACACTCACGATTAAATCCGTATGAGTTTCCATTAGACGAACGATAATACGACCCCCGTCTGGAGAATATTTAATCGCATTATTGATAATATTATCCAACACTTGCGTCATCTTATCTTGGTCAATTTCTACCCATAAGTCTCGTTGTGTAATATCCGTTAAAATACGGTAGTTCTTTTCACGATATTGGTCACTTGAAAGCACCATATCGAAACGGTTGGCAATATGTTTCACCAACTCGTTCATATTCACGAATTCCTTATCGAGCTCGAGACGGTTTTGGTCCATACGCGATAAGTTGAGTAAGTCCGTAATCATACGCATCATCCGGTCTGTTTCAGTTTCGATAACGTTTAAGAATTCTGGCGCAATTTCTTTATTTTCCCAAGCCCCATCCACTAACGCTTCTGTATAACTCTTGATACTTGTTAGTGGAGTACGTAATTCGTGGGAAACGTTCGATACGAAATTACGACGTTCGCGGTCAATTTTCTCTTGTTCGGTAACGTCGGTTAACACGCAGACAAGACCACTAATAAACCCAGATTCACGCTGAATGACTGAGAATTCACATTGAACGATGGTATCTTCCCCATCTTCTTCAAAGGTAATCAACCGTTCTTCTTGAGACTCTAATAAATCTCTAAAAGTAACAGTTTGATCGAGTCTTAATACATCTAATAATGGCGTTCCTACAATCCGTTCACTACGTAAGTTTAAAATATCTAACGCAGCCGCATTGATAATCACAATACGTCCACGACGGTCAGTCGCAATAACCCCGTCACTCATATGACGAAGGACACTATCCAACCTTTGCCGTTCCGCTTCGGTTCCTTCTTGTGCTTCCTTAATCTTCACAGAGAGATCGTTGATGGCTTGCCCTAATTGACCAAGCTCGTCATCCCCGTAAATCATGACTTCACCCGTATAGTTTCCTTCAGCAATCTGCTCGGTTTGTTGCTTCATCTCTGCGATTGGCCTAGTAATCCCTTGCGAAATCATCACGGTAATCACGATGGCCAAAATAATGACAAAGATAGAAGAACTAATAAAGATAACCCCGATATCTTTTACTTGTGTGTAACGCGATTCGATATTCGACGTTACCGAAATAATCCCAACTGGATTTCCTGAGGCACTATTTACTGGGTCAATCGGTGAAACGTATTTCCAATAACGGGTTTCGCCTTCCGTGAAGTTATAACTTTGAACGGTATTCGACACAACAACTTGTTGAACATCGGCTTCGGTTGAACGCGTTCCGACAACTGATTGTTGCGTTTGGTTGGTTGTTCCCAAAATATATCCTTGCATGTCCATGATGCGAATTTCCACAATACTATTTCCCGTTGGATAATCTTGTAGCAATTGCGAAATTTCAGACATCTTCGCTTCATCGGTCGCATCTTTTGCCAAAATCGGCTGAACGTTATTTTTCAAGAACCCTACTTGCAGTTGGATTTGTTCCTGGAAGTTAGACACCATTTGCGACTCTAATTGTGTTAAGAAGTTCGCGACAATGAGTTGCAGCGAAATAACTAAGAGCAAGATGAACAGCATCGGAATCTTAAATTGAATGGAACGAAAGAATCGTTTCATTTTCTTCATGAGTCATTTTCCCCTCTACTTTTTAGAAAAATACGCTTTTCTTGCCGGTACTTCAGGTGGCAAGGAAAAGCGCATTTCAATCTTAAGCTTCTTTTTCTTGATCTGGGGTCTTAATATAGTAACCTACCCCACGACGAGTCATAATCCATGTTGGGTGACTCGGTGTATCTTCGATTTTTTCACGTAAGCGACGTACCGTAACGTCCACTGTACGCACATCTCCGAAGTAATCATATCCCCACACCGTTTGCAATAGGTGCTCACGTGTGATTACTTGCCCGATATGTTTTGCTAAGTAGTGAAGTAATTCGAACTCACGGTGCGTTAATTCAATTTCTTCGCCACGTTTTGAAACCACATAAGCATCTTCATGGATAATGAGTGAGCCTAATACGATTTCGTTAGCTGTTTTTTCTTCTTCGGCTTCCGCTGGAGCTAATTGTTGACGACGTAAGTTTGCTTTCACACGTGCGATTAACTCACGGTTTGAGAAAGGTTTTGTCACATAGTCATCGGCTCCAAGTTCAAGACCTAAAACTTTATCAATTTCAGAATCTTTGGCTGTCACCATGATAATTGGGACATTGCTTGTTTTACGGATTTCGCGGCATACTTCTAAGCCATCCATTTTCGGTAACATTAAGTCTAAAATAACTAAATCTGGATTTTTTTCATTGAAAACCACCAGACCCTCTTCACCGTCAAAGGCTGTGATTACCTCGAAGCCCTCTTTTGTAAGACTAAACTTGACGATGTCTGAGATTGGCTTCTCATCATCTACAACTAGGATTTTTTTCATATAAATCCTCCTTTACTCTATTACTTTTTTTATGCCCAAACACTTTCTAAAATGTTGGTTTGTTCTCTATCTGGTCCTACACTGAATGTAGAAATACGTACGCCGACTAATTCTGAAATACGGCGAACATAGTTACGTGCATTTTCAGGAAGCTCTTCAAGTGAACGGCATCCTGTAATGTCTTCGTTCCAACCTGGTAATTCTTCATACACAGGTTCGCATTGTGCTAGTTCTACTAGGCTTGCTGGGTAGTGAGAAATTTCTTCTCCATTTGGTTTGCGGTAAGCCACACAGATTTTCACTGTTTCTAAACCAGTTAATACGTCAATACTGTTTAAGCTTAAGTTTGTAATACCTGATACACGTTTCGAGTGACGCATTACAACGCTATCGAACCAACCCACACGTCTTGGACGTCCAGTTGTTGTACCATATTCACGTCCGACTTCACGAATACGTGAGCCGATTTCATCAAATAATTCTGTTGGGAAAGGTCCATCCCCTACACGAGAAGTGTACGCTTTACATACCCCAACGACTTTATCAATTTTTGAAGGTCCAACACCGCTACCGATAGTAACCCCACCAGCAACTGGGTTAGAAGAAGTTACGAATGGATATGTTCCTTGGTCGATATCCAACATAACACCTTGGGCGCCTTCGAATAATACGCGTTTGCCATTGTCTAGTGCGTCATTTAAAATCACAGAAGTGTCGCAAACGTATTTCTTCATTTGTTGACCATATTCGTAGTACTCTTCAAAAATGTCATCAAACTCAATTGGTTCTGCATCGTACATTTTAGTAAAGAGACGATTCTTTTCAGCTAAGTTGATTCTTAGACGTTCCGCAAATACTTCACGGTCTAGTAAATCTGCCACACGAATCCCAACACGCGCTGCTTTATCCATGTAGCAAGGTCCAATCCCTTTATTCGTTGTTCCAATTTTGTTGTCGCCTTTAGCTTCTTCTTGTAATTGGTCTAAGCGAATGTGGTATGGCAAGATGACATGCGCACGGTCTGAAATACGTAAATTATCAGTAGTCACATTTCTTTCGTGTAAATACGCAAGTTCTGTGATTAGAGATTTTGGATTCAATACAACCCCATTTCCAATCACGCTGATTTTCTCTGGTGAAAAAATCCCTGATGGAATTAAGTGAAGTTTATAAGTCACTCCATTGAATTGAATGGTATGTCCTGCATTGTCTCCCCCTTGATAGCGGGCAATGACTTCTGCGTTCTCACTAAGGAAGTCTGTAATTTTTCCTTTACCTTCGTCTCCCCATTGTGTTCCTACTACTACTACTGATGACATTTGACGCACCTCTTCTTTGTATTATTCATTTAAATGTCTCTGGTTAAGCCATTGGAGCGTTTTGCTCAACTCCGTCTGGCACAAGATTTGTAAATTTATTAAATTCTTTCATGAAGTTCAATTCAACCGTTCCACGAGGACCGCTACGGTTTTTCTCGATAATCACTTCAATGGTACTATTTGGTTCCACTTCTGGCACATGTCCATTCTCATCTGGTTCTTGACGATAGTAATCATCACGATATAAGAATGCTACAATATCTGCATCTTGCTCGATAGATCCAGATTCACGAATATCTGACATGATTGGTCGTTTATCTTGACGTTGTTCCACACCACGCGATAATTGCGAAAGTGCGATAACGGGAACTTTTAATTCCTTCGCTAATTTCTTCAAGTTACGAGAGATTTCAGAAACCTCTTGTTGACGACTCTCTTTTCCGTTTCCTTCAATCAACTGCAAGTAGTCGATGACGACTAGCCCAAGATTATTACGCTCTTGTTTTAAGCGACGACATTTTGCACGGATTTCAGCAACACGAATCCCTGGAGTATCATCAATAAAAATTGGTGCTTCAGATAATGCTCCGGTCGCCACGAAATATTGTGTATATTCTTCAGGCGTTAATTTACCTGTCTTCAAATGTCCTGCGTTGATGCTAGCATGTGAACAGATAATACGCTCTACAAGGGACTCAGCCCCCATTTCAAGACTGAAGATGGCTACCGTTTCGTTCAAGTTCACGGCAACGTTCTTTGCAATATTCAATACAAAGGCCGTTTTACCAACAGATGGACGAGCCGCTAAGATGATTAACTCATCCGCATGTAGCCCTGACGTCATTCTGTCTAAGCCGATATATCCTGTTGCAATCCCTGTCACTTCACCATTGTTTTTCGCACGCTCTTCTAAGCTTTCATAAGCGGTACGAAGAACCGTACTAATTGGAATGAATCCTGCTTTATTACGTCCTTCCGATACTGAAAGAATATCCTTTTCAGCATTATCCAAGACGTTGGCAATTGGTTCATCCTCTTGGTAAGCAGTTTTTACAATATTTGTCGAAGTTTTAATTAATTTACGGCGCGTAGATTTTTCTAAAACGATTTGCGTATAGTATTCTACGTTCGCTGCAGTTGGCACTTTATCAAGAAGTTCGATTAACGTTACTTCTCCACCAATATTCTCCATTTGATTCTTTTGTCTTAAAATCTCTGAAACGGTGATTGCGTCAATATCGATATTGTTTTGATTTAATTCAATCATTGCCGCAAAAATTAATTGATGAGAAACACGATAAAAATCTTCCGGTGTCAAAAATTCCATAACCGAAATAATCGAGTCACTAGCAAGAAGAATAGACCCTAAAACGGCTTCTTCTGCCTCAATATTTTGTGGTGGAACTAAATTTGGATATAGTTCTTCCATTCAAACACCCTTTCTACTAAAAATAACCATAAAAATACAGTTTCATTGTATCATAAAACGCTGTAATAAAACAGAAGAGTGAGTCTTTTCGAGCATGAAAACTTGTATGTTCATTTATAACTTTGTGAATTATATCACATATGTAAAACCAAAAGAAAAAGGATTCTCCACAACGGGAAAATCCTTACTATTTCTTATTATTGAGCGACGATATTTACAGTCATAATCGCTGGTACATCGTGATGTAATTTAACAGGTACACGAGTGTATCCTAGCGCACGAATTGGTGCTGCTAATTCGAATTTACGACGATCAAATTCAACATTGAATTTCTTGTTGAATTCTTCTGCGATTTGCTTCGCTGGGATAGCTCCGAATAGACGGCCATCTTCCCCTGCTTTAGCTTTAATGGTTACAACTGTATCTTCGCGTTCTAAGAACTCTTTAATTTCTTTGGCTTTTGCTAATAATTCGGCATTGTGCTTTTCTTCAGCTTTCTTTTGACCTGATAAAGTTGCTAAGTTTGCTGAATTTGCTTCTTTAGCTAAACCGTTTTTGATTAGGAAGTTTTGTGCGTATCCATCTGCAACGTTTTTAACGTCACCTTTTTTACCTTTACCTTTTACATCTTTCAAGAAAATTACTTTCATGTTTCTTCCTCCTAATTATAAGTTAATTTCACTACCAATTTCTTCAATGACTTGAATTAACTGGCGGATTGCATCTTCAATCGTGATATCGGATAACTGAGTTGCAGCATTTGATAAATGTCCGCCACCACCCATTTTTTCCATCACACGTTGAACGTTTTTGTTTCCTAAACTACGAGCACTAATCCCAACACGACCGTCATTACGTTTTGTAACCACAAATGAAGCATCGATGTTTTCCATCGACAACATCATATCAGCCGTTTGTGCAGCCACGACTGTCGGATATACGGTATTTTCTTCACCGTGAACAATTCCGACATTGTTAGGAAGCATTTCGAGCGAGTTCAGTAGATGCGAACGCATTAAGTACGTATCTACATTTTCTTTTAATAAGCGTTGGATCAGAATTGTATCCGCACCAACGGATTTCAGGTAGCTAGCCGTATCAAAGGTACGAGACCCTGTACGAAGCGTGAAATTACGCGTATCTACAATGATACCAGCAAGCAGGGTTGTTGCTTCGATTGGCTGAAGTTTCTCAGCATCTTCTGATTGATATTCTAGCAATTCTGTAATCAATTCACCGACAGATGAAGCATACGGTTCAATATAAACCAAGTCAGGATTTTCAGGGAATTCCTCTCCACGGCGGTGATGGTCGATAATCACTAGTTTATTGGCCTTTTTAACAATCGATGGAGCCGCGCATAGGGAAGGCTTGCTTACATCGACAATAATAACGAGTGTATTTTCAGTCATTAACGCTTCTGCCATCTCCGGATTTACGATAGCAGAGTAGAGACGTTCATTATCTTTGATCACTTCCATCAATTTCTTGATATCATGCGAATATTGCTCTGGATTTGTCACAATCCATGAGGTTTTACCGTGCATTTTAGCGATTCTTCGAATACCTAAACATCCACCAATACAGTCCATATCTGGATATTGATGTCCCATCACCATTACTTGATCTGCTTCTGCAATAAGGTTTTCTAATGCTTGAGAAACCATGCGAGAACGCACTCTTGTACGTTTTTCTAACGGGTTGCTCTTACCACCGTAGAAGCGTGTTTCTTCGTTTTTAGAACGGACAACGACTTGGTCACCACCTCGTCCTAAGGCTAAATCAAGGTTATCTTGCGCAAATTTAGCAATTTCACCATAATTCATTTCTTCTTGAGTGTCATCTGCATATGAGAATCCCATACTTACAGTTAGTGGAGTATTTTGTTGAGCAGTAGTCTCACGAACACGGTCGATAATCTCGAATTTCGTTTTTTCAAGCTCTGAAAGGATATTTTTATCTAAAAATGCGACAAAACGGTCTGAACTCACACGTTTTAAGTAGATATTATTGTGATTTGCCCAGCTAGTAAGCTGATTTGTCACGAAGTTGTTCAAGTTAGACTTCTTACGGTCACTTAGGGATTGAGACACTTCTGCAAAGTTATCGACGAAAATCTGTCCAAATACCGGTCTTTCATCTAAATAAGTCTCTTTAATCAACGCATATTCTGTAATATCCATCATGTAGAGCATTCCAATATCGTTATGATAAACCGTTTGGAAGTATTTATCTTTCCAATGCACTACATTATCTTTATCATCATCCAGATTTTTAACGATATTCGCTAATTCTGGATCAATAACTTCAAGTTTGAATCCTAATAGTTCTTTTCGTTCGAAATACTTTTGTAAATAAGGGTTAATCCATTGAATTTCACCATTATCATCCAGTAAAAGCATTCCAATTGGCATCTTAATAGAGGCATCTTGGGAACCTTTATTAATTTTGTACGATAAGTTCGTTACATAATGATTCGTTTCTTTAATAATGTAGTTTGCAAACGAATAGAGGAGTGTTCCTAATAAAATAACAAATAAAGTAAGGATAAGTCCCATCCATATATTCATCACATACGCTATAATCAGCATACAGAGAATGATTGCTATAAATGAGATTCCGTATTTCTTCATTGTTTCACTTTTAAGAAATGTCGGTAAAGCCTTAATACGTTCTTTTAGGCTTTTCTTCATTCTTGCACCTTCTTTCTATATACCTTATTTTACCACAGTTTCGGCCCCTCGTCAGTTCTCTAAAATTGTTTCACGTGAAACAATTTAGACAAAGGGTAGGGTGCAAATGTTTCACGTGAAACATTTTTAAGGTTCATTATTTCTGATAGAATGTTTCACGTGAAACATTCTAATTTATGTATTCAAGTTTAGATTAAAAGATAAAACTCAATCTAGTTAATCAATAATCTGTATCTTTATAAATAGATACTCAATTATAAAAAGAAAAATTTAATAAAATAAAAAAGGATTGAGAAATTCTCAATCCTTTTATTCATTTATTATTAGTCAACTGTTGTGAATGGTAATAATCCCATGATACGAGCACGTTTGATTGCAACAGTTAAAGTACGTTGGTGTTTAGCACAAGTACCTGTTACACGGCGTGGTAAGATTTTACCTTTTTCAGAAATGTAACGTTTTAATAATTCTACATCTTTGTAATCAATGTAGTCGATGTGGTTTGCACAGAAGTAGCAAACTTTTTTACGACGGCGTTGACCGCCACCTCTACGTTGTTGAGCCATTATGGTATCCTCCTTTTAAACTTTAGAATGGTAAATCATCATCTGAAATGTTGATTGTCTCTCCATTGCTTAAGAATGGGTCAGACGCACCACCACCGAATGATGAAGTAGGAGTATTAAATTGATTAAAGTTATTCGTTTGATTTTGTTGGAATCCGCCATGTGCGCTTTGATCATTAGCAGGGCGTTGTTCAGTAACATTACGTGATTCTAACAATGAGAAGTTCTCAGCTAGCACTTCAGTTACATAAACTTTTTGGCCTTGTTGGTTATCATAGCTACGTGTTTGAATACGTCCTTCAATTCCTACTAGTGAGCCTTTACGAGTGAAATTCGCAAAGTTTTCTGCAGCTTTACTCCACATTACACAGTTAATGAAATCCGTCTCACGTTCACCGTTTTGGTTTTTGAAACGACGTTCAACTGCAACCGTGAAGGTAGCATAAGCAGTTCCGTTTGAAGTATAACGTAAATCAACGGCACGTGTTAAGCGTCCAACTAATACAACATTATTAATCATTTAATTCTTACTCCTTTCAAGATTTATGTTTACTTATAATAAACAATTATGCTTCTAATTTAACGATCATGTGACGTAAGATGTCATTGTTGATTTTCGCTAAACGGTCGAATTCATCGATTGCAGCAGCATCTTCAGCAGTGATGTTCACTAAGTGATAGATACCTTCTTGGAAATCTTTAATTTCGTATGCAAAACGACGTTTCGCCCAGTCTTTAGATTCAACAACAACTGCTCCGTTGTCTGTTAAAACAGCATCAAATCTTGCAACCAATTCAGCTTTAGCAGCTTCATCGATGTTTGGACGGATGATATATAAAATCTCGTATTTTGATGTTTGACTCATTGACTGTCACCTCCTTATGGACTTTTGGCCTACTGAATTTTCAGCAAGCAAGGAGAGTATCATTTCTAATACTCACGTTCAATCATTATAGCAAACAAAGCTATAGAATGCAACAGAAATCCGCGCAGCAGAGGTGCTCAGGAAAGTTTGCCAGTAGCAAATCAGCAGCAGACCAGTAGCAAAAAAGTTTCAATATATCATATCTGATATGAAACATATATGTTACAATTGGTTTATAAAGGAATGAGGGGGAAAAAGAGAAAATGGTGGATTATTTAAAACGGCTTTTTGACCGTCTTGACGCTAAATATGAGACTTTTAGAGATGATTTTGAAGCAGAATATTTTCTTCAGAGAAATGCCTTAGCGATGATCAGACTGCGACATGACTCTGGTTTTACTCAAACGGAATTCGCTAGAAACGCCGGTATGACGCAAGGAAATCTCTCTAGGCTCGAAAAAGGAAATTATAATCCTACGCTCGCGCATCTTCAAAAAATTGCGAGTAAAAATGGGTATGATTTAGACATTCGTTTTAAGAAAAAGAAACGATAAATATGATGAAATCAACAAAAATAGCTCCTACAGCCAAAAACTGTAGGAGCTATTATTTTTTACCATTTATCCCCAAACTTCATGAACGATTTCGTCAATCAGTTTTAATTTATCCCATTTGGCTTCAATCGTTAAGATATTGCCTTCTTCCGTAGAAGAGAATCCACATTGAGGGCTGAGGCATAATTGTTCAAGCGGAACGTACTGACTTGCTTCTTTAATACGAGCAATGACTTCGCCTTTATCTTCTAAGTCCCCTGATTTAGACGTAATTAAACCAAGAACGACTTTTTGGTCTTTTATATAGCGAAGTGGAGTAAAGTCACCAGCACGGTCACTATCATATTCCAAGAAGAATCCGTCCACACGGCAATGACCAAATAGCGTCTTCGCAACTGGCTCATAACCACCGCTAGAGAACCATGTTGAGCGGAAGTTTCCGCGGCAAATATGCATATTCACCACTAAATCTTCTGGTTTCCATTCAATGACACGGTTTAATACATCTACGTAGTCACGAGCAATTTTTTCGAGGTCAAATCCACGTGCTTCGTACGCTTCACGTTTGTCTAGCGCACAGAACTCTCCCCAGCTAGTGTCGTCTAATTGAATATTGCGGCATCCTAAGTCGTAGAAACATTGCAAAGCCTTACGGTATGCAGCAACCACATCATCATAGAAGAGGGCTTCATTGTCTTTATAGCGCTCAATTGGCACATAGTTTTTCTCACGAACTTGCGTAATCAAATGCAACATACTTGGTGAAGGAATCGTTAATTTCACCGGTGTATCGCCAGCATGCTCTTTTAAGAATTTGAAGTGTTTTACGAATGGATGGTCTTCAGAGAAATCAACCTTTCCAACAATTCGTAATGTTTTTGGCTTCACATCTTTATCTTTGAATTGAATAGAGAAGTGGTCTACTTCTACAAGTTCAACCCCATCTAAGTTTTCTAAGAAATCTAAATGCCAGAATGCACGACGGAATTCACCGTCAGTGACAGATTTGAGGCCAAGTTCTTTTTCTTTCTCGATTAAAGCAATGATTTCTTCATTTTCGATGCGTTCGAGTTCTTCGGCATTGATTTCGCCGGCGTTAAATTTTGCACGGGCTTCTTTTAGACGTTCGGGACGTAAGAAACTTCCTACGTGATCGAGTCTAAAGGGTGCTTTTTGACAACAGCTACAGTTTTCGTGATTTGACATATGTTTTCCTCTTTTCGTTTATTCAGCTTCTGGTAAATAGGCAATGGCTCGAACAGGTGACCCTGGAGTACGTTTCCAGTTAGGGAATGAAATTGAAATCACCGCACCAACTGAAGGAACTTGGTCAAGGTTCGCTAATACTTCCACTTGGAAGATATCTTGGCTTAATAAGTAGTATTCGTTTGTTAAACCATGTGCAGCAGCGTGAACACCTGAGTCTGTATCTAATGTTTCGTGTCCAACGGCTTTCACATGACGTTCGTGAATTAAAAATTCAAGCGCCTCTTTTGCCCAACCAGGTGTATGTTGAACATCGTTTTCGTCTAAATTACGAACTGCGTCTTGGTTTGGCCAACGGTGTGACCAGTCACTACGGAATGCAACAAAGGCACCTGGTTCGATTTGTCCGTATTCTTCTTCAAACTCTAAAATGTCAGCTTTTGTTAATTCGAAGTTTGGATTTTCAGCTACTTCTTTTGAACGGTCGATGACGTAGAGTGGTAATAATAAATCTTTCAACTCGATTTCATCGAGGAAACGTCCGCCTTCATAGAAGTGGCAAGGAGGGTCGATATGTGTACCGTATTGTGTTACCACTGATAATTGTTGTACGTGGAATCCATCTTTTAATGTAAATAAATCTTTTTGTTCCAATGCTGGTAGAGCAGGGAAGTGAGGGCTATCGGCATCGATTTGATGGCTTAAGTTGACCCATTTTACTTGTTTTAATGTTTCGTAAGCTTTTGCTAATTGTTGTTGAAATGTTGTCATAATGATACTTCCTTTCTAAATAGGGGAAGGCTGCGGTTCAAAAATTATTCTCCCCACAGCCTTTTTGTTCGTTTTATAATGCGAGGTTATTCTCCCCAAACCTCACGGGCGATTTCTGAAATCAATGCAATTTTCTTCCATTGATCTTCTTCTTTAATGACATTTCCTTCTTCTGTTGAAGCAAATCCACATTGTGTACTTAAGTATAAGTTTTCAAGTGGCACGTATTGGCTCGCTTCTTTAATACGAGCGATGACTTCATCTTTGTCTTCTAAATCTGCAAATTTTGAAGTTAAAAGACCAAGAACCACTTTCTTACCGTCAGAAACTTTCGCAAGAGGCTTGAAGTCGCCAGCACGGTCTGTGTCGTATTCTAAGTAGTACGCATTTACGTGTTCGCCTGCTAATAATTCGTCTTCTACTTTTTCATATCCTCCTTGAGAAATCCAAGTAGAGTGGAAGTTTCCGCGGCAAACGTGTGTATTCACTGCTAAGTCTTTTGGTAATGCATCAATCACTGAGTTGTTCAATTGTAATGCACGACCTGCAAAGTCACGACGAACTTCTTCTAATGGACGGCTGTCGTTGAAACGTTTTGAAAAACCATCATCTGCTAAAGCGCCCCATGTACAGTCATCAAATTGAATTGTGCGAAGTCCTTCGTTGTATAAGTCTGTAATGACATCTACATATGCGTTTTTAATCGCTTCGAAAAGCTCTTTTTCAGTTGGATAAACTGCTTTCCACGCTGCAATATGTTCAGGTGTACGAATTAATTCGAAATAGAATTGTGATGGAGAAGGGATTGTGAATTTCACAATAACATCTTCGTCTTTCACTAAGTCACGTAAGAATTTGAAATGTTCTACGAATGGGTGGTTGTGCCCATCGATTGGAGCTGTTAATGTTGATGTATCGGCTTTTGTTTCAATACCGTTAAATTTATAACCATGTTCTCCAACAGTATGTTCCACACCATTGAATCCCCAGAAGAAGTCAAGGTGCCAGTAAGCGCGGCGGAATTCTCCGTCTGTAACGCCTTTTAATCCAGCAGCGATTTGTTTTTTAACAAGTTCGCGGATTTCTTTATCTTCTACAGCTGTTAATTCTTCGCGTGTGATTTCACCGTTTGCGAATTTTGCGCGTGCTTCTACTAAGTCTTTAGGACGTAAATAACTTCCTACGTGGTCTACTCTAAATGGTGCATGTGTTGTCATACGGTATTTCTCCAATCTATCTTCGAATTTCTTCTTGTGGGACGATTATTCTCCCCATACCTCACGAGCGATTTCACTAATTAAGGCAATTTTCTTCCATTGATCTTCTTCTGTTAAAATATTTCCTTCTTCTGTTGAAGCAAATCCACATTGTGTACTTAAGTATAAATCTTCAAGTGGAACATACTCACTTGCTTCTTTAATACGAGCAATGACTTCATCTTTGTCTTCTAATTTTCCTGATTTAGAAGTGAGAAGTCCTAGAACGACTTTCTTACCATTATTTACTTTAGCTAGTGGCTTGAAGTCGCCGGCACGGTCTGTATCGTATTCTAAGTAGTACGCATGTACGTTTTCGCCTTCGAATAATGCGTCGCTTACTGAATCGTAACCACCTGAACTTGCCCATGTTGAGTGGAAGTTACCACGGCATACGTGAGTGTTCACTGTTAAATCTTCTGGTAAATCTTCTAGAATTCCGTTGTTTAATTCTAAGAATTCACGTTTGTGTTCTCTTCTTAACTCTTCAGGTGTTAAATGACTTTCTTTTGAAATGATGTTTAAGAAGTTATCATCTACGATTACACCCCATGTACAGTCATCGATTTGTAAGAGACGGCAACCTGCATCATATAATTCTTTAATCACTTGTCTGTAAGCAGCAATGATATCTTTAAAGAGTTCTTCTTTTGAAGGGTATACTGAGAAGGTTTGCTCAATATGCTCTGCGTCACGAATCAATTCGAAGTAGAATTGCGCTGGAGCAGGGATTGTTTGTTTTACGATGAAATCTTCGTCTTCGAATTGTTTTAAGAATTTGAAGTGTTCTACGAATGGGTGATTTTCACCAGTGATTTTTCCAACGACATCTGCTGAGTCAGGTTTTGTAATTTCATCGTGGAATTGGTATCCAATTTTTGCTTGAGTGTGTTCTACTCCGTTCAATCCCCAGAAGAAATCTAAATGCCAGTATTGGCGACGGAATTCGCCGTCAGTGAATCCTTTTAATCCAGCTTTCTTTTGTTGTTCGACTAACTTTTCGATGGCTTTATCTTCGACGGCTGTTAATTCCTCGCGTGTAATTTCACCTTTTACAAATTTTTCTTTTGCTTCTACTAATTCTTTTGGACGTAAGAAACTTCCTACGTGATCTACTCTAAATGGTGCTTGTAATTTTGACATTGGTCATTCCTCCTATAAATAAAAAAACCTCACAGTATCGCTACTGCAAGGACGAAATTTTCGTGTTACCACCTTGTTTTGTAGAATCCTCACGAATCCTACCTTTTCGAGTACGCACACTGGGTGTTATACTCTACAGCTATAATGGGCTACCCATTTACGTCTAATGATTCGACGTAAAATCACTCCGAGGCCATCTTCAAAAACTCAATTTCATCTCTTCCCACCAACCGAGACTCTCTTAGCAAATCTTATTTTCTACTCACCTGTTCTTTGTGATGTCTTTTGAACATGTTCTTAGAATAACAGAGAACAAACCGCATAGCAATAGGTTTTCTTATATCGTTTTTCTATCGATTGTTATAACTATTAGTTATATACTATAAAACACCTTTAAAACTAGTTATAAAAAAGACTTAGAGACAATCTCTAAGTCTTACATCATTATTCAGAATCAACCAATTCATGTAATTTTTTCTTATAGTAGAATGTTGCGAAAATCGATAAACCGAGAATCACGACAACGTACGCAATTGTAATGAACCAAACGAAAGTACGATTCCATTCTGGTAAGTGGATTAATAAATAAATCGCTCCGAAGATAAATCCAAAGAGAACCACGACAAAAATGACCGACTTAAATCCACTACGCATACGGTTTAAGAGTTCAATAACATTCGTCCACGTTGGCGTAAAGAGCTTCAAGTCTCTGGCGTATCCCCAACGGCTAAGCCCTAGACTGATGATTCCCCATGAGAGAATGATACCCAAGGTCATATAAATCGGTAAGCGAAGCACCGTACAAATAACCGTCATAAGAATGACTGGAATGATAGATTGAATCGCAAAGAGAATCCAGAATTTACGTTCTAAAAATTGGTGCATATCGAATGGAAGAACTTTTAGATAATAATAGTTTTCCCGCTCGAGTGAAATTCCGACCGCTAATAAGTTGTTTCCTCCTGTATTGAATCCTGCAATGAAGGTAATGAGCATCGCAAATGGTAAGAAGGTGTTTAGGTTTAGGAGTTTCATAAAACTAATTTCTACCGGACCACCTGAAAAACTTAAAACTGCTGGAATTAAGAGGAGATATGGTAATATTCCTGCACTAATAATCGTTTGCGTTAATACCGAACCTTCCATTAATTGGCGAAGCGTATAGCGAATCACGAATTTCGTTGAAAGCTTGCTGCCATCTAACTCCATTTGTTTCACACGTTCGACTTTCACTTTCGAAGACGATGTTTGCGAAACGGCTTCATAGAAGTTTGGTAATACAATGAACTTCACGAGTAGTAAAATTGCCACAAATACTAAGATTACGAATCCAATCATCGGATAAACACTCATATCGAATGGATCCAAAATTGCATTATAGAAGGCGAGTACTGGTTGAATGAAAGCTGGCATTTTTCCTGTTAATACAGTATTCACCATCGAATTTGTCACCATGAATTGATATCCAATGACGGCCCCAAGAGAAATCACGAAAACTAAAATATTCGCAATCACAGATTGATATTTTCTAAAAAGCGGAATCTTCGCTAGGAAGAAGCAGAGTAGAAACATCAATAGGTAAACAATTGCACTAAGGATAAGCGCCCCTAATAAGGCAATCGGAATCGTGAAAAGGATGAAACCTCCAGAAAAATACACATGAATTCCAAATAACATCACGATTGGAAGTAATCCTTGCAATGTAGCCACTACAATCGAAAGGCTCTTCCCAAGAACGACTTCTAATTCCGTAAAGGCATAAGGCAAATACGATTCGAAGTCTTTACTTTCATAAAAGACATTGTAAATAGCTGGCAATGCTTGCGAAATTAAAATCATCAAGAATAGGAAAACCGTCGTTCCAAATTGAAGTGGAGGGTATGAACGTCCAAACATCGCTCCAGGAATTCCAAATAAAGCTCCAAACATCACCGCAAATAACAATTGCTGCATCAAGGTTTTCATCGCCACATTCACGGGTTTTGATGGATTTTTCGCTTGTTTTTTTCGATAATTTTGTAATTGTGCCGGTTGCGTCGCAAAAATTAAATTAGTCTTCACCAGCGTCAGAATTCGATTAAACCGCATGTGAATCCACTCCTTCTTGTCTACCGGCTAGTGATAAGTAGATTTCTTCAAGCGTGCTTTCTGGTTGTTGGCCTTTCAACTCTTGAATCGTACCGTAGAAGAGTAGTTTTCCTTTTTTCAAAATGGCGATTTTATCGCAGAGTTGTTCTGCCACTTCTAAAACGTGTGTCGAGAAGAGAACGGTATTACCTTTATCGGCATGTTCGCGCATTAATTTCTTCAAGTCATAAGAAGCTTGTGGGTCAAGACCTGTCATTGGTTCATCGAGTACCCAAATTTCAGGATCTGATAAAAGCGCTCCGATAACGAATACCTTTTGACGCATCCCGTGTGAGAAAGAATCAATGACTTCATAGCGATGTCCTTCAAAATCAAATAATTCTAGTAAATAAGCTAAACGACTTTCTACTTCGTCTAGAGTCATGCCATAAGAAGAAGCAACTAATTCCCAAAATTCATTAGCTGTTAAACGTAGGAATAGGTCTGGACTATCCGCCACATAGCCAATTTTTTCTTTAATGGCTAGACGATTAGACGACAATTCTTGTCCGTCCACAATAATTTCTCCGCTTGTTGGATGAATGACGCTTACGAGTGATTTAATGGTTGTTGATTTACCAGCCCCGTTATGTCCGATTAATCCAATAATTTTTCCACTTTCAATTGTTAAGTTAAGTCCATCTAAAGCGACGGTTTGATCATATACTTTTGATACATTACGAAATTCAATCATATTTATTCCTCCTTATGGATTATTTCACCCTTATTATACAGCTAATAATTCGAAAAAGTAGTACTTTTTTGCGTAAAAAGAGTATTTTTTTGCTAAAAACTCTCCTTAGTATTGCTAAAGAGAGGTAAATTTGAAACTTGATTCCTTTTATAAGAGTGCAAAACAAAATCTATTTTTAAATACAGATTGAACTTTCTTTTTAAAATAACTCTATTCAATCGATTACTACGAATCCTTACGGATATCTTCATAATAGTGGTAATAGGGCACCGGTTCGAGCCTTTAGTCTCTCACCTTTAAAGCCTCAAAGAAGGAGTAAGGAATAAATTCCTAACTCCTTCTTATTCGCATTTAATGCCATCCCCCATTACCACTATTATAGAATCCGTATGATTCTTCGTAATCTTAATGAGTGGTTTTAATTTTATGATATTTCAGAATTTTAAATAGTTTATTTTACACGATACAAAGCAATAAATTTCCTAAAATTATCATGATTAAAAAGATGATTTATGCTAAAATACTCTTAATAAAAAAGCGCTTTATTATTTTAGAAGTAGTATAACTGGCAAAAAAATAAGAAAAGGTAGGTGAATAAAAATGTATCGTCATGTTATCTCTGTCATCTTACTACTAGCTTTAATTCTCGGAAAAATATTTTTAAAAGAGGATAAAAAATAATTCAAAACAAAAAAGCCATCATTTCTGATGGCTTTTTGCTTGCTTACTATTCGTTTTCTTCGTCGACTAATTGTTGCGCAAAGTCTTTCATATTACCTTTGATGGCTTCATCTGAAAGGGATGCAGTTGGATTTTCTGTTGCTACTGATT
>CAUVJW010000007.1:0-30555 GCA_963552295.1 uncultured Streptococcus sp.
GAACACCACGGTACAACGTTGATGAAATATTTCTATGCAGAAGCTTTAAAAGACAATCCAGATGCGGATGAGAAAGACTTCAGATATCCAGGTCCTAAACCTCAAACAAAAGAATCTGCGGTCATCAATATCGTGGATAGCGCTGAGGCTGCGACTCGTGCGATGAAAGAACCAACGCTTGAGAAAGTTCAAAACTTAGTACATTCGATTATTATGAATCGCTTGGAGGACGGGCAATTTGTTGAATGTGATATTACGTTGAAAGAGTTAGCGATTATCGAAAAGAATATCGTGGCTTCACTAAACGGAACATTCCATTCAAGAATTGAATATCCAAAACTTCCTAAAAAACAATCTTAAGAGTTATCTCCCTTCAACTTGAATTAGTTGAGGGGAGTTCTTTTTTGTAAAAGATAGACTTTGAAGACCGTCAAAGTTCCAATAATGTAGGGAGTTTGTTACAATATTAGTGATGCTAAAAAAGGAGTTTTTAATATGATTATTGAAATTATCGATGAAACAGAAGTAGTACCAGAAAGTCATCAAGAACTTGTGCATAGTGTAGTTAGTTTTGCTGCGAATTACTTAAAAATCCCTGAAAACAAAGAATGCAGTATTTCATTTATTTCTAGCGAACGTATTCGTGAAATCAACCGTGAGTTTAGAAATATTGATAAAGTGACAGATGTGATTAGTTTTGCGTTAGATGATTCAGATGATGACTTTGAAAGTATGAAGTCCATTATGGAAGAGGACGATAGCTTTGTAACTTCTATTGGAGATATCGTTATTTCTTTAGACCGTGCAAAAGAACAAGCAGAAGACTATGGACATTCGCTTGAACGTGAACTTGGATTTTTAGCACTTCATGGCTTCTTACACTTAAACGGTTATGATCACCAAACAGAAGAAGAGGAAGCTGAAATGACAGGATTGCAAAAAGAAATCCTAGAAGCATATGGGTTGAAACGTGATGACGCATAAACAAACAGAAAAGAATTCTAACTTTTTGACGTCCCTAAAGCATGCCATAGATGGTATCAAAACAGTGATTCAAGAAGAAAGAAACATGAAGGCGCATCTCTGCATTGCAGGGCTAGCGATTATAATTAGTTTTTTCTCTGGTTTATCAGCAGTCGAATGGTGTTTTATTTTACTGTGTATTTTCATTGTGTTTCTCATGGAAATCTTAAACACCGTTGTCGAAAATTTAGTCGATTTACTAGTGAAAAAGGAATATCACATTGAAGCAAAGAAGGCGAAAGATATTGCAGCTGGTGGAGTGTTGCTCAGCGCTAGTTTTACAGTAGTTATTGCAATCATCATTATTTTGCCAAAATGGATTCATTTTTAAGGAGAGAGTATGACAAAACCATTTAACTCAGGATTTGTAGCGATTGTGGGTCGTCCTAATGTCGGCAAATCAACATTTATGAACTATGTGCTTGGTCAAAAGATTGCAATCATGTCTGACAAGGCACAAACTACAAGAAATAAAATTCAAGGAGTCTATACGAAGGATGATGCGCAAATCGTCTTCTTAGATACTCCTGGGATTCATAAACCAAAACATGAACTCGGCGAATTCATGGTGAAGAGTGCTTATTCTGCGCTAAAAGAAGTAGATGCCGTTTTATTTATGGTGAACGTTAGTGAAAAACGTGGACCAGGAGACGACTTCATTATTGAAAAACTAAAAGGGATTAAGACACCTATTTTCTTAGTATTAAATAAGATTGACCTTGTCACTCCAGAAGTGTTATTAGAACGTGTGGAAAGTTATAAAGATGCACTTGATTTTGCTGGTGTATTCCCAATTTCAGTGCTACAAGGTAATAATGTGAATGAACTAATGGAAGGTCTGATTAACGCACTTCCTGAAGGACCACAATATTATCCGGCTGACCAAATCACAGATCATCCTGAGTATTTTGTTGTATCAGAATTGATTCGTGAGAAAATTTTACAGTTAACACAGGAAGAAATTCCTCACTCAGTGGCTGTAACAGTGGATAAAATGCAAAAAGATGAATTCGATAAAGTTCATGTTTATGCAAATATCATCGTTGAGCGAAAATCGCAAAAGGGCATTATTATTGGTAAAGGTGGACGTCTCTTAAAAGAAATCGGGACGCGAGCAAGACGTGATATTCAACAGTTACTCGGCAATAAAGTATATCTTGAATTGTGGGTAAAAGTTGAAAAAGATTGGCGTAAACGTAAGAGTAACTTACAAGAATACGGATATCGAGATACAGACTATAGAGATTAGGATGAATACAAATGGATTATTATCACTATTTTGATGGAATTGTCTTAATGAGACAGGCGTATCGCGAGAAAGATATGCTTGTTAAAATTTTGACGAGAGACCACGGAAAGTTGATGTTCTTTTTACGAAATGCACAGCAAAGCAATCATCCATTAACAGCTGCGACACAGGTGTTTACAAGAGCAACTTTCCTTGGGCATATTCATCAAAATGGGTTTAGTTTTCTTAAGGATAGTCACGATATAAAGCCTGCGACGATTGTTTTACAAGATGTAAAGGCACAAGCAGTATTAGCGTATTTAACACAATTAACAGATGCGGTGATGGATGACCATATTGTGAACAAGACGGTGTTCCAACTGCTTTGGGACTCTATTGAAGCCATTAATAATGGAGTCGATGCGGAAGTGATTTTGCGTTTCTTTGAAATCAAGATTCTACGTTACTATGGAGTCGAGGTGGAATGGCAACATTGCGTCATTTGTAATAGAGATACAGACTTAGTCGATTTTTCAATTCAGAAGCATGGATGCCTGTGCAAGAATCACTTAGACGAAGACGAGTATCGCATGCAGCTTTCTAGAAAGGCATTGTATGTCGCAAGGCAGTTAGCGCTTGTATTTTCTCCAAAACAAATAGGGTCTATTCAGTTATCGAGTGAGACTACAAGTGAGTTAAGACGGTTGTTTGACACCATTATGGATGAGTATGTGGGCATTCGATTGAAGAGCAAAAAATTCTTAGATCAGATGGTCGAGTGGGAAACGTTAATGCAGAAAAGAGAACAAGATTAAGAGTAGCGCAAAACGCTGTCTTTACTTGACTTTTTAAGCAATTATCGGTACTATAGTGAAAGATTAATAGGACGTTGACAGTGAGATTTTTAATGATAAAATGTCAAAGAGAGTATGGGCTGGTGGAATCCATATCATGGTTCATTAAAAATGGCGCACTTGAGTCTATCAACAATGAAGCTTGGTTTTAAACCAAGAAATTAGGGTGGAACCGCGATTAGTCGTCCCTATGTATGCTTTTTGTGTACATAGGGACTTTTTTATTTAGTCAAAGGAGGAAATAGTATGGATTTTACAATGGTCATCCCAGCTTCAGAATTCAAAGATTTTCAATTGAAGGTGGTGTCATTAGCGCCGATTAAAGTCAGTGTGATCGGTCATGAAGATGAAGTGTTGGAGCAATTCCAAACAAGTGTTAACCATTCAATGTACGGTTTTAAAACGAAAAATGAAGCGATTAAAGAAGTGAAATGTGAAGTGATTCCTGGTGTGATTTATGAATTCTATCCAGTTGTGAATGCACAATAGAAAGGGGAACAATTATGGCAAAAAAATTAAGTGTTCAAGAAATTATTTTAACATTACAAAATTATTGGTCAAACCAAGGATGCTTGCTTCTTCAAGCATACGATACTGAAAAAGGGGCAGGGACAATGAGCCCTTATACATTCCTTCGTGCCATTGGGCCTGAACCATGGAATGCAGCATACGTGGAACCTTCACGTCGTCCTGCAGATGGACGTTACGGGGAAAACCCAAACCGTTTATTCCAACACCACCAATTCCAAGTGGTGATGAAACCATCTCCTGAAAACATTCAAGAATTATATTTAGGAAGCCTAGAAGCTCTTGGAATTAACCCTTTAGAACACGATATTCGTTTCGTGGAAGATAACTGGGAAAACCCATCTCTTGGTTGTGCTGGTTTAGGATGGGAAGTATGGCTTGACGGAATGGAAGTGACTCAATTTACGTACTTCCAACAAGTAGGTGGACTAGAATGCCACCCTGTAACAAGTGAAATCACTTACGGTTTAGAACGTCTTGCTTCATACATTCAAGAAGTAGAGAGTGTATATGATTTAGTTTGGACTGGAGATGTTAAATACGGAGATATCTTCACACAACCTGAATATGAACATTCTAAATACGCTTTTGAAGAAAGCAATGTAGAATTATTAATGCAATTATTTACAGACTTTGAAAAAGAAGCCACTGTATTAATGGAAAAAGGCTTAGTGCACCCAGCTTATGATTATGTATTGAAATGCTCTCATGCATTTAACTTAATGGATGCTCGCGGAATTATTTCTGCAACAGACCGTGCTGGATTCCTTGGCCGTATTCGTAAGATGGCTCGTACCATCGCGAAAACTTTCGTGGCTGAACGTGAAGCATTAGGATTCCCATTATTGAAAGAGAAATAAGAGAGTTTGGAGGAGAGAGAATGACACAATCATTATTATTAGAAATCGGTTTAGAAGAATTACCTGCTCAATATGTTCGAACAAGTTCTGAACAATTAGCAAAACGTGTGGAAGACTTCTTCAAAGATGAAAATTTAGCATTTGAATCCGTTGAAGCATTTGCGACTCCAAGAAGATTGGCAGTTCGTGTCAATGGATTAGTAGAAGAACAAGCTGACCGAGAAGAAATCTTTAAAGGACCATCTTTAGCAATTGCGAAAAAAGATGATGCTTGGACAAAAGCAGCTGAAGGATTTGTTCGTGGTAAAGGATTAACAACAGATGATATTTACGTTGAAGAAGTGAATGGCATTGAATACATTCATGTGAAACAACATATCGCTGGTAAATCAACAAAAGAAGTGGTTAAAAACCTATCTTCTGTGATTACAGATATGAAATTCCCAGTAACAATGCGTTGGGCAGCTCATACATTTGAATACTTACGTCCAATTCACTGGATTGTTGCGTTATACGGCAATGAAGTCATCGAAGAAATCGGCGTATTAGATGTCAAAGCTGGACGTATTTCAAGAGGTCATCGTTTCTTAGGAAAAGAAGCAACGATTGAAAATCCAGAAAGTTATGAAAAAGCTTTAGCTGAACAATTTGTCATCGTGAACCAAGATGAACGTAAAGCCTTAGTTCGCAAGCAAATAGAAGAACTAGCTGCTAAAAACAACTGGATTATTCCAATTGATGAAGACTTATTAGAAGAAGTAAGCTCAATCCTTGAATACCCAACAGCATTTGCGGGTACTTTCGATGAAAAATACTTAGTCGTTCCAGAACCAGTATTAGTCACATCAATGAAAGAACACCAACGCTATTTCGTTGTGTATAACCAAGAAAAACAATTATTACCATTCTTCGTTTCAGTTCGTAACGGTAATGATTACATGATTGAAAATGTCGCAAAAGGAAATCAAAAAGTATTAACTGCTCGTCTAGAAGATGCTTTATTCTTCTATGAAGAAGACTTAAAGATTCCGATGACAACTTTCTTGAAGAAATTAGAAACATTAAACTTCCATGCAAAAATTGGTTCTATGACAGAGAAGATGGACCGTGTGCAATTACTTGTGGGACGTCTTGCAAAAGAATTGAACTTACCAAGTGATGTCGTTGTTACAGCGCAACGTGCCGCTTCTATTTACAAATTCGACTTAGTGACAAACATGGTTGGTGAATTCCCTGAATTACAAGGAATCATGGGTGAAATCTATGCCTTGAAACAAGGAGAAACGCCAGAAGTTGCCAAAGCAATTCGTGAACACTATATGCCAACAAGTGCAGATGGTGAATTACCTTCTTCTGTACCAGGTGCTTTACTTGCGGTTGCTGATAAATTAGATACTTTCTTAAGCTTTACAGCTGCTGGAATGCTTCCAACAGGTTCAAATGACCCTTATGCACTTCGTCGTCAAGTTATGGGACTTGTACAAATTCTTGCGGCCTTTGATTGGAACATTGAAATTGAAGACTTTACAAAACTATTGTTAGGTCTTGATTACGCTGAGTTCCTAACAGATAAAGAAGATGAAATTGAAGAGTTTATTTTAAGCTTCATTCGTGAACGTGTAGCACAACGTATTGCAACAATTACGAAACGTCATGATATTATAGACGCGGTTGTGAACAGCAATACTTCATCAGTTCCTGAACAATTAAAAGCAGCGAAAGTTCTTTCAGCTGTTTCTGAATCTGAAGAATTTAAAGGAATTACAGAGGCCTTAAACCGTGTTATCAATATTAGTGCAAAAGCTAAAGATGATGCGAGTGGTGAAATCTTAGAAGATCGTCTTGAAACAGAAAGTGAACGTAACTTAGTGAAAGCTATTCAAGAGTTGAATGCAAAAGTTGGTTCATTAACTCCTGAAGAATTGTACAGTCATTTAGAAGCAATGGCACCAAAAATTAATGATTTCTTCAATGAAAACATGGTAATGGTGGATGATGAAGCGACTCGTCGTAACCGTCTAAGATTCTTAGGATTACTATCTGAAATCATTTTAGATTTAGCAGATTTCACATCATTAATCGTTAAATAAGACCCCTCACACAGAAAGGAGAGTGAATGAAATGGCAGTATTTTATGATCGTGCCACGATTCAAGTCAAAGCCGGAAAAGGTGGAGACGGAATGGTTGCGTTTCGTCGTGAAAAATACGTACCAGACGGAGGCCCGGCTGGTGGAGACGGCGGTAAAGGCGGAAGTGTCATTTTTAAAGTCGATTCAGGACTTAGAACTTTATTAGATTTCCGTCATAAACGTCATTTCAAAGCAAAACCTGGTGAAAACGGCATGAGTAAGAGTATGTATGGCCGTGGAGCAGAAGACTTAATCGTTAAAGTTCCACCAGGAACAATCGTTAGAAATGCTGAGACGAAAGCACTGATTGCTGACTTAGTAGAAGATGGGCAAGAAGTAGTAGTTGCTAAAGGTGGCCGTGGTGGTCGAGGAAATATCCGTTTTGCAACGCATAAAAACCCTGCACCAGACATTGCTGAGAACGGTGAACCAGGGGAAGAGTTTGAACTCGATTTAGAATTAAAAGTTTTAGCGGATGTTGGGTTAGTTGGATTCCCATCAGTAGGGAAATCGACTTTACTATCTGTGATTTCAAGTGCAAAACCAAAAATTGCGGACTATCACTTTACAACATTAAACCCTCAATTAGGAATGGCGCAGTCTCCAAATGGCGAGCAATTCGTCGTTGCCGACTTACCGGGATTAATTGAAGGAGCTCATACAGGTGTAGGGCTTGGAATTCATTTCTTAAAACATATCGAACGTACAAAAGTATTACTTCATGTCATTGATATGGCTGCAATGGAAGGCCGCGATCCTTTTGAAGACTATAAGATTATTCAAGAAGAACTCGGAAGTTATCACTTACGCTTACTAGAACGTCCAATGTTGATTGTGGCGAACAAAATGGATCAACCTCAAGCAGAAGAAAACTTAGAGAAGTTCAAGAAAGATTTAGCAGATAGCTTAGCTGAAGGCGAAGAAATGCCAGAGATTTTCCCAATTTCTGCATACCGTCGCGAAGGCCTTCAAGCATTGCTGGCTAGAACTGCTGAAGTGTTAGAAGAAACAGAATTCTTCCCATTAAACGAAGAAGTAGTGGAAACACATATCGTTTATGGATTAGAAGAAGAGGAAGCACCATTCAAAGTGACAAGAGATCCAGATGGAACTTGGGTACTGTATGGTGACAAGATTGAAAAACTATTCAAGATGACAAATATGGAACATGATGAGTCTGTTATGCGATTCTCACGTCAATTACGTGGAATGGGTGTAGATAGCACTTTACGTGAAAAAGGCGCTGAAAATGGCGATTTAGTACGTATTCTAAACTTCTCATTCGAGTTCGTAGATTAAGGAGTTTTGAATATGATTGATAGAAGTGAGATGGAAAAACGTTTTTACGTATCTTCATTTGACGGCCTAAGAGCGATAGGAATCCTTAGTATCATTATTTATCACTTGTATTCTTATCGCTTGCCGGGTGGATTTCTTGGATTGGACATCTTCCTCATTTTAGCGGGTTACTTTATGACAAACCGCTTAATGACAAGTTTGATGAACGATGGAAAGATTCCTTTGAAGCAGTTTTTATTAAAACGACTAGCACGTATTGCGCTTCCTTTAATTGCAATGCTTGTTCTAGTGTTCATTTATATAACGCTGTTTCAAAATGAAATGTTGGTGAACTTAAGAGGATCATTTACTTCTAGTTTAGTCTTTTTAAATAACTGGTGGCAGATTTTCCAGGCACAAACGTTTATTCCAAACTTATTAACTGAAAATCCATTTGAGCACTTATGGTATATTTCATTAGCTTTTCAATTTTACCTATTGTGGCCAATTGTGTTCGCATTTTTAAGTTTATTCCTTAAAAAGCATAATTCTTTATTTGTAGCAATCATAGTGTTAGCTACTGCTTCATTTGGATTAATGCTCTTTAGTTATAAAGGTGCAGATTCATTAACGTATGTCACAATGAGCACAGGAACTCGATTATTCTCAATGCTGATTGGTTCATGTACGGCATTGCTATATCCTTTAGATCGTTTCCAAAAGGAACATAAATCTAGAGTGCCATATGAGCAATATTTAAGATTAATTCCGATTGTGTTAATGTTCATCTTGTTATTTACACTTGGACGTAACGAAGATATTACTTATCGTGGAGGAATGTTGCTCTTTGACTTAACAGTAGCTGCTGTTATTTTGATGAGTGTACATCCTAAGGTAGGAACAGGGATTTTATTCCGTTTCAAACCATTAACGGTGATTGGTCGTAGAAGTTTATCATATTACTTATGGTTTTTACCAATTATTGTGTTATACCAAGCAAAAATGGGGATTGCTGGTTCAAGTAATTTAATTCACGGTATCATCCAATTGGTACTCATTCTCTTCTTTGGAGAAGTTTGGTATCAAGTTTTTGAGAAAAGACGTTATCTTCAAGTGATCCGTAAATTGATGGAACTGTTGAATGAAAAAACGGCTTATGGAAAACAAATTTTGTTTGGACTCTGTGCAGTACCGCTCATTATTTTAGCGGTAGGGCTCGCACAGTCTACAAGTAAATTATCTGAACAAGAGACCATGCTTACTGAATTAATCCATACGAACCAAACAATTGTGGATAATACCCAGCAAACAGATAAGAAACTATTAAAGACCATTAATAATGTGGTCGGGCTTACTCGTGAGGAGACCGTTTTTAGCAGTAATAGTTCGATTACCTTTATTGGGGACCAATCGTTATTAGCTATCGCGAATGAACTAACAACCATTTATCCAAATGCCGTGATGCATGCGACAACGATTGCCCAAGTAACAGATTTAGCTTCAACCATTAATGAACTGAAAGCAAAGAATCTATTACATGACACTGTTGTTTTAATGTTTGGGGCTAATAGTGCATTTACAAAAGGACAATTGGAACGTGAATTAAAACGTATTGGGATGGAAAAACAAATCTTCCTTGTTACAACGACAACGTCCAAAACATGGAGAGATGATGTGAATTCTGTTTACGCTGCTGTTAGCGAAAAGTATTCGAATGTCCATGTTCTTGACTGGAATGAATATTCCAAAGACCAAGATTGGTTCTATTCACATAAATCATATGTAACAGAAGTAGGAGCTCATGAAGAAGCGCTCTTCTTTGCGAAGAAAATTTATGAAACATTGAGAGGAAATTAAAATGGAATTGCAATTTCTAGGAACAGGTGCTGGCGTACCTTCTAAAATGAGAAACGTCACTTCAATTGCATTAAAGCTTCTCGATGAGATTAATGAAGTGTGGTTATTCGATTGCGGAGAAGCTACACAGCAACAAATTTTAAATACAAATATTCGTCCAGGAAAAATCAAGAAGATTTTTATTACGCATATGCACGGAGATCATATCTTTGGGTTACCTGGACTACTGACGAGTCGTTCTTTCCAAGGGGGAGAAGATGATTTAACTCTCTATGGTCCTAAAGGGATTAAGAACTTTATCGACACAACGATTCAAGCTTCTTGTTCAAAATTAGGATATCCTTTAAAAGTGGTTGAATTTGAAAAAGAAGGTCTTCTTTTCGAAGATAAACATTTTAAAGTAGAAATGAAGCGACTCGAACATGGGATTCCTTCATATGGATTCCGTGTGACAGAAAAGGATCAACCAGGCGAACTGCAAGCGGACCGTCTAAAAGAGTTAGGAATTCCTTTTGGGCCACTCTTTGGTAAGTTGAAAAAAGGGGAAACCATTACTCTAGAAGATGGAACGGTCGTGAATGGTCAAGATTATATTTCTCCGGATATTAAAGGACGAGTTGTGACCATTTGTGGGGATACTCGTAAATGTGAAGCTAGTGAAATCTTAGCCTATCGTTCGGACGTTCTCGTCCACGAGGCGACATACGAAGGAGATAAAGGCCAACAAGCCTATCGTCATTTCCATTCAACAAGCCTTCAAGCGGCTGAAGTAGCTAAAAATGCCGAAGTGAAGCGCCTTTTATTAACGCATATCAGCGCTCGCTATCTTGGAAAACAATCTCAAGAGTTGGAAGACGAGGCTAAAAAGATTTTTGAGAATGTTCAAGTTGTCAAAGACTTCGACATTGTGACTGTTGAAAGGATTAAACATCATGAAGGACGCTAAATGGTTTACAAATCAAGTGGCTCTTGTGACCGGAGCTAGCGGTGGGCTTGGCGCACAAATCGCATTGGAATTAGCTAAAAGAGATGTGCAACTGATTCTTGTGGCTCGAAATACTGCTAAACTAGAGCAAGTAGCTGCGGAGTGCAAAACGTTTACTACAAAACCAGTTGATGTTTATTCGTGTGATTTAACCGATGATGCATCTGTTAATCAGTTGTTAGCAACTCTTGATGAAACATACAAAATTACGATGGTCATCAACAATGCTGGCCTTGGTTACCTTAAATTAGCTAAAGACTTAAGTGAATCTGAGATTACTCAAATGCTTCAGTTAAACTTGAATACATTAATTAAAATCACTCAGCATTTTGTACCTAGGTTTATTGAAGATAAGGGCGGAGTAATTGTGAATATCGCTTCTCAAGCTGGAAAATCGGCAACGGTAAAATCATCCGTGTATTCAGCAACTAAATTTGGAGTGTTAGGATATTCGAATGCATTGCGTTTAGAATTAAAACCTTATGGCATCCATGTGATGACCGTCAATCCTGGACCGATTGCGACAGATTTCTTTGATAAAGCGGAGCCAACCGGGAAATACTTAGAGCAATTAGGCTCTGTCGTACTAGATCCAGTGAAGGTAGCAGGAGAAGTTGTTAAAGGGATTGAAAGAGAAAAACGCGAAGTGAATTTACCAAAATCAATGAACTTTGCGAGTAAATTAAATGTATTATTCCCGAAAATAGGAGACAAACTATTAGGGAGTATTTTCAATAAAAAGTAGAGGAGGTGTACGATGAGTTTTGCAAATTATGCATGGAAGTTAAAAGAGAATGTGGATGATGAACTCGTAACATTTCTTTCAAGTGAAAGTGGTGTGTCTGAAAATCTCGTTCGCTTATGTGTGGAACGTGGAGTTCAAACTGTAGAAGAACTACAGGAGTTTCTTTCGCCAACCCCACATCTTATCCATGATCCTTTCTTGTTACATGATGTGGATAAAGCGGTAGCACGTATTCAAGAAGCCATTGAAAATGGTGAATTAATTCATATATATGGCGACTATGATGCAGACGGGATTACGAGTACAACGATTCTCTATGAAACTCTTGAAATGCTAGGAGCTCAAGTATCGTACTATTTACCGAATCGCTTTACAGATGGCTATGGTCCCAATATTCCAGCGTTCCAACGCGCGATTGAAGAGGGGCATACACTCATTATTACGGTAGACTGTGGAATTGCAGCGCATGAACCAATTCGTTATGCGATGGAAAATGGGTGTGATGTGATTTTAACGGACCACCATGAGATTCCAAGTGAACTTCCAGAAGCCTATGCCGTTGTCCATCCTCGTCATCCAGAGGCAAACTACCCATGCGGAGATTTATCAGGTGCTGGTGTTGCATTTAAGCTTGCTCACGCGCTTATAGGAGAGTTTCCAGAAGAAATGGTAGAATTAGCTGCGATTGGAACCATTGCGGACTTAGTGAGCCTTACAGACGAAAATAGAACGATTGCTAAACTAGGAATCAGTCAAATGAAACAAACGCAGCGTATTGGCCTTGTTACTTTGATTGAGAAGTTATCCGTTAAAGTTGATAAATTAGATGAAAAGACAATAGGCTTTCAGATTGGACCACGCCTAAATGCATTGGGTCGACTAGGAGATGCCACTCCAGGGGTTCAATTGATGACAACGTTTGATGATGAAGAAGCAGCGACTATTGTTGACTTTATGCAATCTGAAAACGAAAGACGTCAAGCAATTGTGAATCAAATTGTTGAAGAAGCCAGTCCGCTTATTCAAGAACAGATGAATCAACCTATCCTTGTGTTAGCTCAACCAGGCTGGCATGAAGGCGTTCTTGGAATTGTAGCGAGTCGAATTGTCGAACAGACTGGTAAACCAACCATTGTGTTAGGAATTAGTGAAGACGGCTTAACAGCCAAGGGTAGTGGGCGTTCGTTTGGAGAATTTAATCTCTATGATGCGTTAACAAGTGTTAAAGATCATCTTCTAAAATTCGGTGGACATCATATGGCTGCTGGATTGACAGTTGAAACGATTATGCTTCCAACGATTATCGAAGGCCTTGAGCAATATGCAAAAGACCATCAAGACTCGTTAGATGCGAAAGCTACTTTGACAATTGATGAAATTCTTCCATTAAAAGACATTACGGTTGATTGGATTGAATCATTAGCCAGTCTCAAACCATTTGGTACGGATAATCCAGAACCGGTTGTTTCTCTGGAAGGAATTCAAGTGGCGTCAACACAATTACTTGGTGCGGATAAACAGCACTTGAAGCTTAATTTGAAAGAGGCCAGTTCGGCAAATACACTTCAAGCGATGGCGTTTAGTAAAGGGGAATGGGCAGCATCTCTTCAACCAGATACCAAGATTAGTATTGCTGGTACGTTAGAGATTAATGAATGGCAAAATAATCGTCTTCCTCAATTATTAGTAAAAGATATTGCTGTTAAAGGTAGAGTCGTTATCGACTGGCGTACTTCTAAGATTACAAAAGATCATCTAGCTGTTGAAAATGCACTTTATCTAGCAACAAATGAAGTGTACTTGAAGGAACTAGAAACAAGAATTCCAAGTACTTCAAGCGTGATGGATTTTGCATCCTTTGTAGCTGCAAACGAGAAACCAACTGCTAAAGCAATTGTGTTATTCGACCTACCAGAAAAGATTGAAGAAGTGGAAGCTTTCTTTAAAATGGAATGGACACAGCCTCTTTATGTCATCGCATATACGAAGAATTCGGTTGTGACAACAGGCATACCTGATAAGCCTAAGTTTGGTCTAGTATACAAATATATCCAATCTCATGTAAAAATTCCGTACAATGAAAAACTAGTTTCGGTTGCTGGATTCCTCAAAATTCCAGTTGAACAATTCCGAGTGATATTAAAAGTGTTTTTTGAGTTGGAATTTGTTAAAATAGTAGATGGACATTTAATGATTAACGAAAGTCCAAAAACAAACGACTTAGAAGAGTCAACCTTATTGAAAAAGTTAAATGAACAAATGTTGCTTGAAAAGAAATTCAACTATAGCCAGTTCCAAGAACTTAAGAGTTGGATGGATTCACAACAAGGTAAATAAAAGGAGGAGTTCTCAATGAACTTGAAAGAATATATTGCTAGTGTTCCAAACTATCCTAAAGAGGGTATTATTTTCCGTGATATTTCTCCATTAATGGCGGACGGGAAAGCTTATCAATACGCAACACAACAAATTGTTGATTACGCTCGTAGAATTGGCGCTGAAATGATTGTTGGACCAGAAGCACGTGGATTTATCGTTGGATGTCCTGTAGCGTATGAGTTAGGAATTGGATTCGCACCAGCTCGTAAAAAAGGAAAATTACCTCGTGAAACAGTGGCTGTAGAATATGATTTAGAATACGGTTCAGCTGAATTACACTTGCACAAAGATGCTGTAAAACCTGGTCAAAAAGTTCTAATTTGTGATGATTTATTAGCAACAGGTGGAACAATGGCTGCCGCTGCAAAACTAGTTGAAAAGCTTGGCGGTGAAGTAGTTGGTTTAGCTTTCTTAATAGAGTTAACAGACTTAAAAGGTCGCGAAAAAATTAGCGAATACGATATCTTCACATTAATGGAATACACTGAAGACGAAAGATAATAAATAAAGAAGACTTCCTAAGCCAGTTGCTAGGGAAGTCTATTTTTTATTTTCTCAATTCTTCTAATAGAGCTTTGGCAGTTTCTTGATTTAAGTGAGGAGCTTGGCTGAGTAAGTTCATAAGATGTGGTAGTTCTTCTTCGGTTGCCCCAACTGCTAGGCCTAATGATTTTGCTTGGAGTCGCATATGGCCTTTTTGAATACCGTCAGTCACAAGAGCTCTCACTGCTGCAAGGTTTTGCGCTAATCCAATCGATGCGATAATTCCAGCTAATTCAACAGCACTTGGATGTCCCAATAATTCATGAGCAAATTGCGCTCCAGGGTGGATTGAAATCGACCCGCCAACCGTTCCAACGGGAAGCGGAAGTGTGATGGTTCCAACCAGATTTCCTGTCTCATCTTTAGTCCAGTTTGTTAGCGGTTGGTACTTGCCGCTTAAACTTGCAAAAGCATGAGCGCCTGCTTCGATTGCTCGCCAGTCATTACCAGTTGCAATTACGACAGAATCAATTCCATTCATAATTCCTTTATTATGCGTGGTTGCACGATACGGATCTGCTTTTGAAAATTCACTTGCTAAAACGATGCGATCTACAACGTCTTCTCCTTTTGTTGTTTTGGTATCTAAAATTCTTGGAGAGAGCACGCATTTAGCAGTGACAACAGAGTTTATCGCAAGATTCGAAAGGATAGCCATAATACTTTCGCCTGCAGTCATCGCCTCAATTGGAGACACAAGGGATTCGAGGATGGTATTCAACATATTTGCTCCCATCGCTTCCTGTGTATCAACAGATACATAGAAAATGTAGAATCGTTTCTTGTCAGTAGACTTTTCTTCTACCCAGATATCTCGTATACCACCACCGCGCTTCACGATAGAAGGGTGCGAGTTATTAGCAATTGTAAATAATGATTCTTTCTGTTCCTCAAGTTTGGCTTTTACTGCTTCTAGTGTTAGAGGAGATTTAACAATGGCAATTTCTCCAATCATTTCACGCTTTTCTTGAATCGTTGTAGTTCCGCCAGCCAAGTTGATTAGTTTTGAAGCATAGCTCGCTGCAGCAATTACTGAAGGTTCTTCCGTTACCATTGGAACGATATAACTTTTTCCGTTTACGATGATTTCTGGAACAATCCCATAAGGAAGACCGTAAATTTCAATTTGGTTTTCGACCATTTGACCTGCTACTGATTCTGGAAGAGAAAGATCATTTTTGAGTCGTTCTTTCGCTTCATTAGATAATGATGGATGATTTAATAAAGTTTCTTTTCTTTCTTCAAGAGGCTTTTGATAAAACTTGTAAAAAGGGTTGTTTTGCATCGATGTGCTCCTTTCATGCTTTCATTCAGTATAACAAATTTTTAGTGTTTGCGGGTATGATACAGGTAAATTTTTCGAAAATGAGGTACACTAGTAAACGTGAAAGGAGAGATTTTATGGAATTTATTCGTGAATTGAATGGTCGCCGTTTGATTTTAACGGCAGATGAAGAGTATCAAAAAGAAGCAGAAGATATGCTCTCTTTTGTAGAAGAATATTTTGAGGAGAATTGGGACGAGGTAGACACTTTAATTCCAATTCATTATGGACAAGTGAAAGTCATTCCAAAAGGGGAAGATTTCCAAGTGGTTGTTCAAAATTATGAACATAAACTACTAGATGAATGGGTAGAAGATTTCTCTTATTTCTTAGATATTATTCGTAAAACGATTCAAACTGGAAAACGTACGAAAACATTAGGACGTCTCATTCCATTCCGCTTTGATGGACCATTAGTGATTGCCAACCATACATTTGAAGTGGATGAGTGGTATGCGCATCGTTTTGATGATGAAACTTGGTATATTGCTCCAATCGATCAAACGATTGATCCGCAACCGCTAGAAGGAAATCAAGCGTATGAAATCTTTCCAGATTACCCAGAATTATATGAAGTAATGCATTTACCTACCGACTATATTATCTTATTCAAGGGGCATGAAATAGTTTCAGTATTGAATACAGATAGTGTCGATGTGTGGAACTAGTCAATTACGAAAGGATGTACTATGGTAGAATCAATTTGTCGTATGAATCATGTTGTGAAGGCGTATGAGTGTAACTGGAAAGGGGAGTTATCTCTTAGCCATGTCGTTGGGATTATGATGCTTGCTTCGCGTAAACAAGAACGCAGTCTAGCACATCCTGATTTGATTTATCAAAAAGGCTTATCGTGGATTGTGATTCAAAACCAATTAACTGTGAACCGCCTTCCAAAATTAGAAGAAGAAATTATTATCGAGACAGAACCAGTTGGATATAACAAGTTCTTTACGTTCCGTCGTTATACGATTTTGTCTCTAGACGAAGAAGTACTAGTAGACGCATTAACGACATTTTCAATGATTAATATTGAAGAGAGAAAACTCATTTCACTAGATGAAGAAGTATTAAGTGAATATCCAATTGAGAATAAAAAAGATACTCGTCGTAATCCAAGAGTTCCAAAAATTGATTTGGACAAAGCAAGTGTTCAAACTTACCGTGTTCGCCTCAATGATATCGATTATAATCACCATGTGAACAACGCGAAGTATTTTGATTGGGTAATGGATAGCCTTGGAATGGAATTTATTAAGACACATAGTTTAAAATCAGTTCTTGTAAAGTATGATAAGGAAATTCTTCCAGAAGCTACCGTTAAGAGTTTTTATGAAATTCGTGATACTGAAAACGGGGTTCAAACTTTACATCAATTAGAATCAGATGAACAAAAATGTTGCCACTTATCTCTTGAGTGGGAAACAAAGTAAAATCCTTGTATTTTCAGAGGAAATAGGGTACAATACTTTTTGTGTAAAATATGCAGCAGAAATATAGAAGCTCGTCAACAGTCCTAGCCTTTAGGGTAAGGTAGTAACCGCGGCTGCAAAGGTGAACCCTTGTAGTGACTGCACGAATCGAAGATTTCGCGATTATTTTACTCCAAAAAAATAAACAATTATTGGAGGAATGTTCAATGTCACGTTACACTGGACCAAGCTGGAAGTTATCTCGTCGTTTAGGCATTTCACTTTCAGGAACAGGAAAAGAAATCGCTCGTCGTCCATACGCACCAGGTCAACACGGACCAAACAGCCGTAAAAAATTATCTGAGTATGGTCAACAATTACAAGAAAAACAAAAACTACGTCATATGTACGGTATGAACGAACGTCAATTTGCTACTTTATTTAAAAAAGCTGGCAAAATTAAAGAAGGTAAACATGGTGAAAACTTCATGGTTCTTCTTGAACAACGTTTAGATAACGTAGTATACCGTTTAGGTTTAGCAACTACTCGTCGTCAAGCACGTCAATTAGTAAATCACGGTCACATCACTGTGAACGGTAAACGCGTAGATATCCCTTCATTCCAAGTACAAGTTGGCGATGTTGTGGGTGTTCGTGAAAAATCACGTAACTTAACAATCATTAAAGAAGCTCTAGAAGCTTTATATGGTCGTCCAGAGTTCGTTACTTTCGACGAAGATAAATTAGAAGGTTCATTAAACCGTCTACCATTACGTGACGAGTTAACTTCTGAAGTTGACGAATCACTAGTCGTTGAATACTATAACAAACTTGGCTAATATTATTAGACAATTTCAAAACTGGAATTCACTATTGTGGATTCCAGTTTTTTTATTTATAATTTTTTTGAAAGCACAGTAAATAATTATGATAGAAAGAGGTAGTATCAGATGATTCGTTATTTTGAAAATCCAGTTATAACTTTAGAAGAGGTTCTTCCTTTATATGAAGCAGTAGGATGGACCAATTACACACTGAATCCAACAATGCTGAAAGAGGCATACAAAAATTCTCTTCATATATTAGCAGCGCTTAATGAAGAAGAAAAACTCGTTGGTGTATTGCGAGCGGTTGGAGATGGGGCGTCTATTCTATTTATTCAAGATATTTTAGTGTACCCTGAATACCAACATCAGGGAATTGGCACAAAATTGTTACAACTCTCTCTAGAAAAGTACAAGAATGTATATCAAATTCAACTAGCAACAGATGATTCAACGAAAACAGTTTCTTTTTATGAGTCTAATGGATTCACAAGTTTAACTTCTCTAAATTGCGTTTCATTCATATATACTGGAAAGCGATGAGCAAACTTTACCGACTTTCTACGATTCTATGATAGAATGAGAGAGTAAACTAGAGGAAAGAGTGGATACAATGCAATTAACAATCGATAAGAAAGCGCAAGCGTGGTTTGAAGAAGAAATGGGTGTATCTAAAGAACGTGGTGTTCGTTTCCTAGGAAAGGTATACGGATGCAGTCCTATTCATGAAGGGTTCTCTCTAGCAGTTGAAGTAGATGCTCCAAGCAATCCTTATGTAAGTGTAGTAGAAAACGGCATTACATATTTTGTTGAAACTGGGGATGAATGGTTTTTCCAAGGGCATAATTTAGAAGTAAGCTTTGACGAAAAGTTAAAAGAGCCAAGTTACAATTATACAAAAATTGTAGATTAATATAATAGAAAAAAGTGGGAGTGAAGCGCGAGCTAACTCCCGTTTTTATTGGACTTTTTGTGATTTGTAGAGTACAGTTAGATAGTTATGAAACGAAGAAAGGATTTATAAAATGACAGAACCTGCAGTAAAATATAGACTGATTAAAACAGAAAAACATACAGGCGCTCGTCTTGGAGAAATTATTACACCACATGGTACATTCCCAACACCAATGTTTATGCCGGTTGGGACACTTGCTACTGTGAAATCAATGTCTCCGGAAGAATTAGATGAAATGGGCGCAAATATCATTTTAAGTAACACATACCACTTATGGTTACGTCCAGGTGCAGATATTGTAGATGAAGCCGGTAAACTCCATAACTTCATGAATTGGAAAAAAGGGATTTTAACAGACTCAGGCGGTTTCCAAGTCTTCTCGCTGAGCGATATGCGTCGTATTGAAGAAGAAGGAGTTCATTTTAGAAATCATTTAAATGGATCTAAATTATTCTTATCTCCTGAAATTTCAATCGATGTACAAAATAAACTAGGTGCAGACATCATCATGAGTTTTGACGAGTGTCCAGATTTCCACCATACACATGATTACGTGAAAGATTCAATCGCTCGTACAACTCGTTGGGCAGAGCGTGGATTAAAGGCACATAAATCACCAGATACACAAGCGTTATTCGGAATCTTACAAGGTGCTGGTTATAAAGATTTACGTATCGCTCATGCAAAAGACATGGTTTCTCTAGATTTCCCAGGATATTCTATTGGTGGATTGTCGGTTGGTGAAACAAAGCAAGAGATGAATGAAGTGTTGGATTACTTAACACCACTCATTCCAGATAATAAACCTCGTTATTTAATGGGAGTGGGGTCACCTGACTCATTAATCGATGGAGTCATTCGCGGAGTAGATATGTTTGACTGTGTACTACCAACACGTATTGCTCGTAATGGTACTTGTATGACCAGTGCGGGGCGTCTTGTAGTGAAGAACGCGAAATACGAACGTGATTTCCGTCCATTGGATGAGAAATGTAATTGTTACACATGTCGTAACTATACACGTGCTTATATCCGTCATTTATTTAAGACAGACGAAACATTTGGCTTACGCTTAACCAGTTATCATAACTTGTACTTCTTATTAAACTTAATGAAGCAAGTACGCCAAGCGATTATGGATGATAACTTATTAGAGTTTAGAGAAGCGTTCTTTGAAGAATATGGCTTCAACAAAGAAAATGCTAGAAATTTCTAAAGAGTATAGAAATAAAGCGACTTTTTTGATAAAGTAAAAACATAAAATTGGAAATGAGGTAAGATTATGGATCAAATGACATTATTAATTGCATATATCGTTGTAGCAGGAGGAGCGTTCTGGTTCTTCGGACGTAAACAACGTCAACGTGCTAAAGAAATTCAAGCGCAAAGAGAAGCGATGAAAATTGGAGATAAAGTAGTTACAATCGGTGGATTGCACGGTGTAATTGATAACATTGATACTGTAAATAAAACAGTCGACCTAGATTGCGAAGGAGTCATCCTAACTTTCGAACGTGCTGCTATTCACCATGTTGTTTCAGAATCTGCTCCAACAAATAACGAAGTGTATACTGATGAAGTAGCAACTGAAGAAGAGTAATCGATGGATAAAGAAAGTTTAAAAAATAAATTTAAAACTTGGTTATATTATAAAGTCAGTGAGTTTAACGATTTAGGATATACAACAATTCAAACGGAAGATCTCGCGCATTATTTTGCTGATTATCGTTGGAAGAAAAAAATTCCTGAAAATCTATTTGAGCAGATTTTTCAAATTAATCAATTAAGTATTAATGAATATTTCGATTTTGAATCTTTAGAAGCACAAACGAATAAAGAGATTACACTTGAGGATATCAATTTAAGTGAATTATTTTAAAAAGAGAAGCTAGCTGTACGCTAGCTTCTCTTTTTGTATAAAAAACTTTGTAAAGGATTACAAAAAGCGCTACAAAAGTATTGCTATTTTCGGAATAATGGTTAGAATGAAGGTATAGGTTAGGGAATTTTTATGAAAGGGAAATGAAAACAAATGAATCTGTTTTCAAAGGAAAATTTTTCAATGAAAATAGTTTACATTTTTACAAAAATAGTGTAAGATAAGAATGTGATAAAAATAACAAACACTGGGGGAAATCACAAGTGAGTGAAGAAAAAAACAACAACCAAGTACAACAAGAAATCAACCATCTCGTGGAGAATGGGTTGAAAGCCTTAGATGAATTCCGCTTGTTAAATCAAGAACAAGTTGACTACATTGTGGCAAAAGCATCAGTTGCTGCGTTAGACCAACACGGTGTATTAGCGCAACATGCAATCGAAGAAACAGGACGTGGTGTTTTCGAAGATAAAGCTACGAAAAACTTATTTGCCTGTGAACACGTGGTGCACAACTTGCGTCATACTAAAACAGTTGGCGTTATTTCAGATGATGAAGTAACAGGATTAACATTAATCGCTGAGCCAGTCGGTGTTATCTGTGGGATTACTCCAACAACAAACCCAACTTCAACTGCAATTTTCAAATCATTAATCGCTTTAAAAACACGTAATCCAATCGTGTTTGCATTCCATCCATCAGCTCAGCAAAGTTCTGCACACGCAGCTCAAATCGTTCGCGATGCAGCCATTGCAGCTGGAGCTCCTGAAAATTGTATTCAATGGATCGAACATCCATCTATTGAAGCAACAAATGCTTTAATGAACCATGATGGCATTGCTACAATCTTAGCAACAGGTGGTAACGCGATGGTTAAAGCTGCGTACTCTTGCGGTAAACCAGCTCTTGGGGTTGGTGCAGGTAACGTACCAGCTTATGTTGAAAAATCTGCTAACATTCGTCAAGCAGCTCACGATATTGTAATGAGTAAATCGTTCGATAATGGTATGGTGTGTGCATCTGAACAAGCAGCAATTGTTGATAAAGAAATTTACGATGATTTTGTTAAAGAATTAAAGAGCTATCACACTTACTTTGTAAACAAAAAAGAAAAAGCATTATTAGAAGAATTCTGCTTCGGCGTAAAAGCAAACAGCAAAAACTGTGCTGGAGCTAAATTAAATGCGAACATCGTTGGTAAGCCAGCAGCATGGATCGCAGAACAAGCTGGATTCTCAGTTCCAGAAGGAACTAACATTCTTGCTGCAGAATGTAAAGAAGTTGGCGAAAAAGAACCTTTAACTCGTGAAAAACTTTCTCCAGTAATTGCAGTGCTTAAATCAGAATCTCGTGAAGACGGTATTGAAAAAGCACGTCAAATGGTTGAATTCCATGGTTTAGGACACTCAGCAGCAATTCATACTGAAGATGCTGAATTAGCTAAAGAATTTGGACGCGTTGTTCGTGCAATTCGTGTCATTTGGAATGCTCCTTCTACTTTCGGTGGTATCGGGGACGTTTATAACGCATTTATCCCATCATTAACATTAGGTTGCGGTTCTTACGGACGTAACTCAGTTGGGGATAACGTAAGTGTTGTAAATCTATTAAATATCAAAAAAGTAGGGAGACGTAGAAATAACATGCAATGGTTTAAAGTTCCATCAAAAATCTATTTCGAACGCGATTCAATTCAATACTTACAAAAAATGAAAAATGTAAGCCGTGTAATGATCGTAACTGACCAAGCAATGGTTAAATTAGGATTCTTACAACGTGTTATTGAACAATTAGAATTACGTCCAAATAAAGTAATTTATGAAGTATTCTCAGACGTAGAACCAGATCCAGACATCACAACTGTAAACCGTGGTGCTGAAATCATGAAGAGCTTCGAGCCGGATACAATCGTTGCACTTGGTGGTGGATCTGTAATGGATGCTGCGAAAGTAATGTGGATGTTCTACGAACAACCACAAGTGGACTTCCGTGACTTAGTTCAAAAATTCATGGATATCCGTAAACGTGCATTCAAATTCCCAGAATTAGGAGAACGTGCTAAATATGTTGGTATCCCAACAACTTCTGGTACAGGTTCTGAAGTAACACCATTCGCGGTAATTTCAGATAAAGCAAACAACCGTAAATATCCATTAGCTGACTACTCTCTAACACCAACAATTGCGATTGTTGACCCAGCGTTAGTTATGACAGTTCCTGATTTTGTAACAGCTGATACTGGTATGGACGTGTTAACTCACGCAATTGAAGCGTACACTTCAACACTAGCAAACGACTATACTGATGGATTAGCATTACAAGCAATCAAATTAGTATTTGAAAACTTAGTAAGTAGTGTGAAAAATGCTGATTTCGTATCACGCGAAAAAATGCATAACGCTTCTACAATGGCTGGTATGGCATTTGCCAATGCGTTCCTTGGAATGAGCCACTCAATGGCGCATAAGATTGGAGGATTCTTCCACACAGTTCACGGACGTACTAATGCAATCCTATTACCATACGTAATCCGTTACAATGGTACTCGTCCTGCTAAAGCAGCTACATGGCCAAAATACAACTACTACCGTGCGGATGAAAAATTCCAAGACATCGCTCGTATGTTAGGATTACCATCTTCAACTCCTGAGGAAGCAGTAGATGCACTTGCTAAAGCTGTTTACGAATTAGGAGAAGCTGTAGGTATCGAAATGAACTTCAAAGCACAAGGTGTTAACCACAAAGAATGGTTAGCTACAATTCATGAAATTGCAATGCTTGCTTATGAAGATCAATGTTCACCTGCGAACCCTCGTTTACCAATGGTAGCTGATATGGAAGAAATTCTTGCTGACGCATACTTTGGATATAAAGAACGTCCAGGTCGTATCAAATAATTCATTTTGAATCTAAAGAGTCTTAGGAGTTTCCTAAGGCTCTTTCTTTGCTCTGTTTTTCAGCAGTAAAATATGCTATACTGTTAGGGAAATGAAAGGAGATGGCTTATGACACCCAATAAAGAAGATTACATTAAAACAATCTATAAATTAGGCGGTAAAGATGAATTCGTAACGAATAAAGCCATCAATCAAATGCTGGATCTTTCAGCGGCTTCAACGACAGAGATGTTAAACAAGCTTGTCCTTGATGGTACGGTGGAATACATCCGTTATAAAGGCGCAAAATTAACACAAAAGGGAATTAAAGTCGCAGAACGTCTAATTCGTTCTCATAAAATATGGGAAGTCTTTCTTGTGAATTCTCTTGGTTTTAGGGGAGATTCTGTTCATGAACAAGCAGAAATTCTCGAACATGCTTCGTCTGTTGAAATGACAGAGCGATTAGCGGAATTTTTAGGGAGTCCAACGCATTGTCCTCATGGTGAAGAAATCCCGCCTTATTCTGAATAATGAAATGATAAAACTGGTCTTTTTAAGGCCAGTTTTTTATTTTAGCTCTAGTATTTCTACTAAAATTTTAGTACAATAATAGTACAGTTTAAGTAAGGTGTTTCATTTTTTTAATACAGAGGAGATATTATGACATCAAAGCATCAACAAATCATTCGTTATATTGAATCATTGCCAGTGGGAGAAAAAATCTCTGTGCGTTCAATTGCGAAGAACATGGAAATGAGTGAAGGTACAGCGTATCGTGCGATTAAAGAAGCTGAAAATATAGGTATTGTTTCTACCATCGAGCGTGTAGGGACGATTCGTATTGAACGTAAAACAAAAGATAATCTTGAAAAGTTGTCGTTTGGTGAGATTATTAAAATCATCGAAGGAGAAGTGTTCGGTGGACATGACGGTCTAGATAAAATACTAAATCGCTTCGTTATTGGTGCGATGACTCTTGATGCAATGACGCGTTATATTCAACCAGAATCCCTTGTGATTATCGGGAACCGTGAAGATGCGCAATTACTAGCATTGAATCAAGGTGCAGCCGTATTAATTACTGGGGGATTCCAAGCAACGCCACAATTGATTCAAAAAGCCGATGAATTAAAAATTCCATTAATGGGAACAACATATGATACATTTACAGTTGCTAGTCTCATTAACCGTGCGATGACTGACCAATTAATTAAGAAAAAAATTATGATTGTCGCAGATATTTATAACGATTTAGAAAATACGAATTACATGAGGATGGACCAAACCGTTAAAGAATATCGCCAACTGAGTGAAAAAACAGGAAACTCTCGCTTCCCAGTTATTAATCATTCGAATCGTTTGGTGGGTGTTGTTTCTGCTAAAGATATTTTAGCAAAAGCTGATACTCTCACAATGGAACGCGTAATGACGAAGAATCCATCAGTCTCAAAATTACATGCTTCTGTTGCCAGCGTGGCGCACTCGATGATTTGGAATGGATTGGAGATGCTTCCAGTTGTTCAAGACAATATGGAATTGATTGGGATTATTTCACGTCGTGATGTAATGAAGGCAATGCAGTTAACACAGCGTCAACCACAAGTTGGAAATACTTTTGAAGATGATGTAAGTGAAAACTTAGAAATCGTTGAAGTAAACCCTACAAGTGCTCATTTTAGCTTTACTGTAACGCCACAAATGACCAATAATCTTGGAATGCTTTCATTTGGTGTATTATGTGAAGTTGTATCAGTTGCCTCAAAAGAGTTTATTCATCGTAGTCAACGTCGTAACACAGTTATTGAGCAATTAGAAATGCATTACTTAAAGATGATTCCGATTGAAAGTAAAATTTCAATTCAAATACAAACCTTGGATAATGGACGTAAAGTCTCTAAATTAGATATTTCCGTGTTGCTAGAGAATTCTGTTGTTGCTAAGGCAATTATGTCAAATCAATTAATGGAAAGAAACTAAGTATGGATTACAAAGAATTATTACAAGAAATCATCACAGAGATTGAAAAAGCCGATTCAATTGTGATATTAAGACATAGAAAGCCAGATCCAGATGCTTTGGGGTCACAGATAGGTCTAAGTGAACTCATTAAGGCAACCTATCCAGAAAAGTCTGTTTACGTTATTGGAGATATGCCAGAAAACTTGAAGTATATCGGCGACATGGATGAAACCACTCAAGAGGTGTTCGATACCTCTCTTGTTATTGTTGTCGATTGTTCTACACCGAGACTTATCAATTGTCCATTTGAAGTGAATGTCGATGAGGTAATTAAGATTGATCACCATCCAAATGTGACACCGTACGGAAAGATTTGTTATGTAGATACAACTGCAGCCAGTGCCAGTGAAATCATGGCTGAGTTTGCTTTTGACGAAGCAACTCCATTTCAAATGAATAAGTCAGCTGCCAACGTGATTTACACAGGAATCATCGGGGATACCGGTCGATTCTTATATCCGTCAACCACTTCGAAAACTTTTGCACTTGTATCAAAATTGATACAACACGATGTAGATTTGGCTGGAATTGCGGATAAAATGATTACAAAACCGTTGAACGTGAATCGAATGACAGGGTATATTTACGACCATCTAGAAATATATAGTAAAGGAATGGCGAGTGTAGTTTTAACGAAAGAAGTACTCGAACGTTTCCAAGCTACTGACCAATTAGCTTCACTTGTAGTTTCAGTTCCTGGAACGGTTGAAGGGATTCTGGCGTGGAGTATGTATGTGGAACAAGAGGATGGCACCTTTAGAGTTCATTTGCGGTCAAAAGGGCCAACCGTGAATCATATTGCGCAAGCTTTTGGCGGTGGAGGACATACGCTAGCGTGTGGCATTCCTTCTGTTACGAAGAGTCAAATTTTAGAAGTGGATGCTGAGTTAAAAGAGGCAGTGAAAACCTTTAAGAAAAATTGAAATTACGCCTAAATAAGAGTATTATAAGATGTTGTATTTACAATAAAAATCAGTCCAATCATTGGATGAAAGGAAATATTAAATAATGAATTATACAGAGTTTTTTAAAAAGATTGATGCAGAAATTACAAAAGCAGATTCGATTGTTATCTTGCGTCATGAATCACCAGACCCAGATGCAATTGGTTCACAAGTAGGGTTAAGAGAAATTATTCGCGCAACTTATCCAGAAAAAACAGTGTACTTATTAGGTGAAATGCCAAGTTCACTAAGTTATATTGGAGAAATGGATGAAATTACACAGGAACAATTCGATTCTGCACTGATTATTGTTTTAGACTGTGCAAATACACCACGTATTGACTGCCCATTTGAAGTAGATCCATCGAAAGTAATTAAAATCGACCACCATCCAGATAGAGATGTTTATGGTGCCATTTCATTTGTAGATACGAATTCAAGTAGTACAAGTGAAATTTTATGTCGTTTTGCATTTGGTGAAGAAAGTACTTGGAACGTCTCAAAAGAAGCAGCTAATGCATTATATGCAGGTATTGTAGGAGATACAGGTCGATTCCTTTATCCATCAACAACAGCTGTAACATTTGCAATGGTTTCTAAACTATTAGAATTCGATGTTGATATTTCAGGCATTGCTTACCACATGATTACAAATCCTGTTTCAGTAAGCCGTTTAGCAGGTTATATTTACCAAAACATGGAAATTTCTGAGAATGGCGTTGCAGCTACAATTTTAACGCAAAAGGATTTAGAGCACTTTGGAATTGAAGAAGATCAAACACATGGTGTTATTTCACTTCCAAGTACGGTTGAAGGCATTCATTGCTGGGCGTTATTTGTTGAGCAACCAGATGGAAGCTACCGAGTAAATCTTCGTTCTAAAGGCCCAATCGTGAATGTGATTGCTCAAAACCATGGTGGTGGAGGACATCCATTAGCATCAGGTGCGATTGTTCAAACTCTTGAAGAAGTAAACGAAATCGTAAAAGAATTGAATGCATCTTCAAAAGACTATTTAAGTAAATAATATGGAAAGAGTCGGTTTATCCGGCTCTTTTTTCTTGATTTGGGTTTCAAATGTGAAAAAAATTCTTTTTAAAGGAAGAAAATTGGTCTTGATTCTCTCTTGGATAACTCACATTAATACAGTATAATATATATGAATTTTTATAGAATAATATTTTTAAAAAAGAAGGAGAACTAGATGAAAAGGTTTATTCATAAATTATCAACTACATTATTAATATTCACATTATTAACGAATCAAGTAGCGCCAACTTTTGCCTATGCGCAGGAGATTAGTGAACCTACAACAGTAGAGACAAGTAATACAGAAACTAGTGAAACACCAGCAGTTGAAACTACGGTAAGTACAGAAAATACTACTTCTGAAGCAAACGAAGCCGCAGCTACAGGTGCTTTAGGGGTAAATGCACAAATCGGTCAAGTAAAAGTAACTGCCACAAACTCAACAGGTAGTGACGAACAATATACAACAAAAAATCGTCAAGGGGATGTTCAATTAGACGGCTCTTTAGTGAGTGAATCTATTGTTGGCGGCTATATTGAGTTTACTTATCCTACAGAATATATCGAGAAATTTACAGTTGCGACTGGTGGACCAGTGATGAGCGTAGATAATTCGACACCAGGTCTATTAAAAGTATACTTGTCAGACATTACGCAAACAACCACAGCAAGTTTTCCTTTTACATTTAAATTTAAGGACCGTGTAACTCCAGAAGGTTATACATTCTCTCCGAAAATCGTGTTAAAAGATAGTACTGGAAACACATTAAAGGAAGTAACGGATTCATTAATTTATAAAGTAAAAGTCGATAAACAGTCATTGTTTAAATATAACGGCACAAATACTACACAAGCGTATACTATTAATAACCGTGAAATTTATGGTGGGAAGGCAACGGGGGAAGCAATTACAAAAGCCTCAGATGTTACTTTCCAATTTAGTTTATCAACGAACACTTTAGGTGGTGGACAAACTCAAAACTGGGGAAATGGAAAAGCACAGACACGTGCTGCAAAAACAATTACAATTACCGACACATTACCAACATATGAAAAAGCTGACGGGACTACAGGAACAGCTGTCTTTGATCCTGCAAAAAATCCAGGATGGACATTAAATGCAGATGGTACTGTTAGTAAAACCATTACTGGTAGCGACACTCTAAATGACACAAATAGTGAAGCGGAACTTGCTTTACGCGAGGAGAGACTTGTTTTAAGTTTTCCAAATGCTAAAACAAAAACGAACATTGTTAATAACGCAAAAACAGAATTGACGTTTATTCAACACGGAGAATCAGAACCAAAATTAACAGTTAGCGATGATATTCAATTTAAACTCATTGGACAATTGATTAGTGATTCTTCTTTCCGTAAATCTAATAACGATAAACAAACTTTAAACGTTGATGCTGGTGCTCCAGATACATCTGAAGCGACATGGATTCTTGGGTTTACGAATACTTCTCCAAGTACAATTTCTAAATTAACATTAGTTGATGAAGACTTAGATGAAAGAATGTATTTCTACTCAGTCGGTTCTCCTGTTTCCAATGCACCATTTGATATGGATGTATATGGGGTAAAAGCAGATGGTACCGAAGTGAAATTAGGAAGTATTGCTAAAGGTAGTAAACAAATTGTGATTGTAGACGAAGATGCCTATAATAAAGTCACAAATCAAGCAAAACAAATTTATGCAGGAACTTTAAAGAAAGATGCCTATCAAAAAGTAAATCGTACTTATGACAGTATAAAAATAAAGCTTCAAGATGGGAAAGTTCTTCAAGCAGGAGAAATTACATCTACATTTATCCAAACGAAATTATTAAATCCATTTGACGAGACTGAACGTAAAGAACCTGTTAGATACAATAATAGTATGCATGCAGAAGGTTTAGTGGATGGCTATGGGGAAGACGGAAAATTCTCTACAAACAAGAGTGAATCATACGAAGATGTAAAAGTGAAAGAAGAAGAAATTCGTATTTCTAAGATTACTCGTTCAAATCCTACAGGTGATTTAGGAGAAGTTGTTGAATATAGTGTTACTGCTGATTTTAGTAACTTATCAGTCAACCGTCGTGTAAATGGAGCTCAAGTGATTGATGTCTTACCTGAGGGAATCACTTATGAAGGGTACTATATTGATAAAAAAGAGCATAGAAACATGGTGAAGGGTGAACCAAGAGTCGTTGAAAATTACAATGGAAGCGGTCGCCAAGCAGTAATTTTTGAGTTGAAGGATTTCGATTTCTACAATGACAAAACGATTGGTCGTGACTTTACAGCAATTGTTTCAGCAACAATTACGAAAGAGGCAATGCCAACAGCCATTCAGAAAGCTGATGATTATAAGAAAAATACAGATAACCATGTATTTCTAGTTGCAAAAGAGTTTTCTCCTTTAGCAAGTAATGTAACGTCTCAAACAATGTTAGACAATGTGTTTAAGATTAAGACACCAGATGGAAAAGTTCCAGATAAAATTGTAGCAGCAAAATCTTCTACGATTGTAAACTTACCGACTGAAATTCGTTCTGAGAAATTTATTTCGACAAAAGATGGAAGTTGGACGCAAGAGTTAGTTCAACACAACTATGTTCAAGAGTATAAATATCAGTTACAAACGAAAAACTATAGTACGTATGATATTGAAACATTTACGTTGTATGATCGTCTTCCGTATGCGGGAGATGCAAATGGTTCTGGATTCACTCCGGTTCTAACAAAAGCATTAGAAGTTGAAAGTAAATATACTGTTTATTATCATACTTCAACAAGCTTGCCAAATTCTCCATATGATGCAACTCAAGCTAGTGGATGGGTAACAGCTGATCAAGTATCTGATTTTACAAAAGTAACAGCTATCAAGATTGT